>NZ_JAYSCO010000001.1:0-6245 GCF_041914865.1 Pseudoduganella sp.
CCTCGTCCTTTCCGCGTAGGCGGCGGCCGAAGGCCGAGGGCGAGGAGGAAGTCAAGACCGACAGCGACAATGTACTGCTGCTGCGGCCGCTGCATGCGGGCAGCGGCGTGCCGGCCCTGCAGGCGGTCGACCCGCTGCGCGAGCCCGATGGCGCGCAAGGCGCCCTCGTGGCCATGCTGTACGCCGTGCAGCCCGGCGCGCTGGAGCGCTTCGCCGAACTGGCCGCGCCCGCCTTCGCCGCCTGGCATGTGGCCGGCTGGCAGCAGGCCGGGCTGCTGGCAACATTGGACATGCCCAACAACTTCCCGCAGCTGCCGGTGCGCGGCGACGGCCCGCACCTGGTGTGGCTTGGCGTGGCCGCGCGCGGCAGCACGGCGCCGGCAGCGGAGGCCGTCGGGCAGGCCGCCCTGGCGCTGCTGCGCGAGCCGCCGCAACGCATACTGTTGCGTCCGACGCAGCGCTCGCGGCTGCGCGCCCTGCCGCAAAATTAATCCACTGGTGCTTTGCCCTCCGGCATTAGTTTGGCGCTAAAATAATGGCTGAAAAAATTTTGCATGAATGGAAGAAGCCATGTCGGAGTTGAAAGATTTAACTACTTACAGCAAAGATACGCCCGTCGGTTTGCCCTCGGTTGGCGGTCGCGCCGGCGTGTTTGTGCCGACTGAGCTGTTCGATGTACGGAGTTCCACCACCATCCGCTTTGGCGCCGGCATCGTCGGCTTCGGCAACCCGGATGGCTCGCTGACGGTCTACTATGAGGCCAACCGCTTCGACGAATCCAGCCTGCACAAATGGGAAAACAAGGCGCGCAAGGCGTACGACCGCATGGTCATGGTGGCGCCCACCGTCTCCAAGGCCAAGATCGACGCCAAGTTCCTGGAACTGGTCGGCTATATCGACGGCGCCGGCATCACCCTGAAAGAACCGGAGCGCGTCACCGAATGGCTGGCCCAGTCCAATGCCCTCGACACGGCGCCCGCAGGCCCGGTGGTACTGTGGGGTAAAAAGTAAAGACGAGCAATAGTCCTACAAAGGCATCGGCAACCATCCGATGCCTTTTTTGTTTGCTCTTGGATAAGATGATGTCAAATCTTAGGCAGGAGCAAAATCATGTCCCACCATCCTTACGCCAGCAGCGCCGTGCTGCTCAGCCTGGTGGCCTCCGCAACCTGGCTGCTGTGCTCAGCCGACGTGCTGATGCACGTCGCACCGTTCTTCCACTGATCAGCGGTGGCGATGGCCACGGCCACGCCAATGGCGGTTAGTGAAGAGGAAGTCAAAGCCGATCGTCACCGGCGGATACACATAGGCCGGCGCCGGCGCATAGACTGGCGGCGGCGCCACATACACGGGCTGCGGCGCGTACACCGGCTGCTGCTGCACGTACACAGGCTCGCTTGAATAGGTTACTGGCGCACCGGCACGCGCCGCCGTGCCATAGGGCACCGGCGTGACCGACACCGTCTGCCACTCATATGGATTGCCCGAAGCATAGCGCGCAGGCTGCTGGACGGCGCAACCGGCCAGGCCCAGGGCCAGCACCGGCAAGATCATCAAAGTTTTCATCGGAATTCTCCTTCCCAGTATTCAACTATAGGGAAATTTCGCGCCGGCGCCGCCGCTTTTACAAACGCTTACAGCACTGCCGTCAGATCGGCGGAATATCGCACTTGTCCAGCGGCCTGCCCGCCGCATCCATGCGCTGCGCGCACAGCTGGTACTTGATGCCGTAGTCCATTTCGACGGTGTAGACCTTGCCATACGGTAGCGATACCGACTCCTGCAGCACCCGCTGGTAGCTGATGGCCGGCACGTCCGCCGGCACGGCAATCGAGGTATGGGAATTGCGGCGCCGGTCCTGCTGGCGGCGGTGCACGTCCACCGTCATGCCCAGGTCCAGCGTCACCCCGCCCGCTTCGTAGTTGTAGCGCGTGACGTTGCGCGACGCGCTCAGCACGCCCCAGGCGCAAGGCAGGGCCGGCGGGCAGTGCTTGAGCTGGGCCAGCGGGAAGATTTCCTCATGGTTGCCCAATTGCTCCAGTGGCCAGACGGTACGCCTGCCATCAACCTGGCCCGTGGCCGAGTTAGGCCAGGTCATGGCATTGACGACCACCACATACTGCTTGTTGTGGGCCGGATCGTGCGGATTGCGCCACATGGAGCAACCGGAAAGCAGCACCCCGGCTAGTGGGACGAGAAACAGTAATTTCATGGTGGCTAGATTAACAAAAAAACGGCCCGCGAGGGGCCGTTTTCTTGTATCAGGGCGACTGGATTAATCCAGCTTCCAGGCGTAGTCCACCTTGGTCCAGGTTTCGGCTGGTGCGCCGTCCTTGGTGCCAGGCTTGAACTTGCACGCGCTCAGCGCCTTCAGGGCGGCCTTGTCCAGGTTCTTGAAGCCGGAGGACTTGTCCAGTTTGGAATCCTTGACGTCGCCGTTGGCGGCCACCAGGAAGGACATGCTGACAGTGCCCTGCTCCTCATTCATCAGGGATGCTTTTGGATACTCAGCCTTGCAATTCTTGGCATCGAACGATGCCGGTACTTCAGCGGCGAATGCCGATGCGCCCATTGCGAGCGCTACTGCCATAACACTCAACTTCGTAATCATGATGTTCCCCTAATGAATGAGAATGAAAGGATTACAGGGACCAGACGTAATCGACTTTGGTCCAGGTTTGGGCTACAGCGCCATCCTTGGTGCCTGGCTTGAACTTGCATGCGCTGATGGCTTTCACAGCAGCCTTGTCCAGGTTTTTGAAGCCGCTGGACTTGTCCACTTTGGAATCCAGCACCTCACCGGAAGCGGAAACCAGGAACGACATGGTTACCGAACCCTGCTCTTCGTTCATCAGCGAAGCCTTTGGGTATTCGGCCTTGCAGTTCTTGGCATCGAACACTGCTGGGGTATCAGCCGCGAACGCGGAGGCGGAAACGATGGATGCTGCGATAAAACCAATCAGACGCTTGTTCATTTCAATCCCAATCAAAATTTAAAAAATCGCGGGTCTATGCCCAATGTTTAAAACTCTTCCCATTCGTCGCTGCCGGCCGTAGCGGCAACAACTTTTTTCGGTGCCGCAGCGGCAGCCGGCTTGGCGGCAGCGGCTGGACGCTTGGCCGGTGCCTTCGGCACGACGGCGACAGCGGTCTGGGTCACGGCCGGCTTGTTGGCGGTCAGCGCATATTCGGCTTCAGCATCCAGCTTGAAGATCGACACCACACGCGACAGTTCGCCAGCCTGGTCTTGCAGCGACTGCGCAGCGGCAGCAGCTTCTTCCACCAGCGCAGCATTCTGCTGGGTCATGGCATCCATCTCGATGATGGACTGGTTCACCTGGGCGATGCCGGCGCTCTGTTCCTGCGAGGCCGAAGCGATTTCGCTCATGATGTCGGTCACGCGGCGGACCGAAGCAACCACTTCGTCCATGGTCACGCCAGCCTGGCCCACCAGTTTCGAACCGCGTTCCACTTTCTCGACGGAGTCGCCGATCAGGGACTTGATTTCTTTCGCAGCGCCAGCGGAACGCTGGGCCAGGTTACGCACTTCGGACGCCACCACAGCGAAGCCGCGGCCCTGCTCGCCGGCACGGGCGGCTTCCACCGCAGCGTTCAGCGCCAGGATGTTGGTCTGGAAGGCGATACCATCGATCACGCCGATGATGTCGACGATCTTGTTGGCCGATTCGTTGATCGAGCTCATGGTTTCAACCACTTGCGACACCACCTGGCCACCTTTCAGTGCCACGTCGGAGGCGGAAGCTGCCAGCTGGTTCGCTTCGCGGGCGTTGTCGGCGTTCTGCTTCACGGTCGAGGTCAGCTCTTCCATTGCGGAAGCGGTCTTCTCCAGGTTGGAAGCCTGCATTTCGGTACGCGACGACAGGTCGATGTTGCCGGCGGCGATTTCGCGCGAGGCGGTGCCGATGGTCTCGGTGCCCTGGCGAACCTGGCCCACGATTTCCACCAGGCTGTCGCGCATTTCCTTGATTTCAACCAGCAGGGAATCCTTGTCGGTCGACGAAGTATCGATGCTCACCGACAGGTCGCCGTTGGCGATGGCGCCAGCGATCGAAGCGGTGTAGTCAGGCTCGCCGCCCAGCTGCTTCAGCAGGCCGCGGGTAATCACCCAGGCAGCGAAGATCGACACCACCACAGCGGCCAGGCCGGCAATGATCATGAACAGGCGGGCGGAGGCAAAGCCTTCAGCGGCTTCCACCTTCATGCCTTCGTTGATTTTGTCTTCCAGTGCCGCCAGCTGGGTCAGCGCTTCCATCCACTTCTTCTGCGCTGGACGGACTTCTTTCAGGTAAATTTTGGTAGCGGCCAGGGCGTCATTCGCCAGCCACAGTTCGGACGCCTTCTTCACCGCCGGCAGCACCACCGCCTGCTGCTCCTTCACCTGCGCCAGCAGGGCTTTTTCTTCAGGAGTCGCATCCTTCGAGTACAGGGCGCTCAGCTTGGCATGGGACTCTTCATAGTCCTTCAGCTGCTTGTTGATGCGCGCCAGCTCCGGCTCCATGTCCGACGGCTCGGACATCAGGGTCAGGATCTTCAGGTCGCTCACGTTTTCAACGTTGTTGCGCATGTCAACCACCAGGCGGGTAGCGACAGAGTTAACACTTACTACATGATCCAGGCGATCCTGGATCTGAGCCATGCGCCAGATACCGACGATGGTGATAATGACGAGGAACGCCAGTACCAGTGCGAAACCGAGACCAAGACGGGTCCCTACCTTCATTTTACTCAAATTCATTTCGGCTCTTATTTATAGAAGTGACACGGTTGTTGACTGCCTAAGATGGGTAAAAAATATTTACCACACCCACTGACCCTTGCTGCTACGCAAGTAGCGACAGTAGCAAACTATGACTGCGAATGCAAAGATCGCTTTCGCCGCGGGATGAAACCTGTCGTATTTCATCCCTAAAACACACGGTAGGAACCGTAGATAGCATGTGTGTATCAGCGAAATTATAGTCCTGAGGTTTCCACACGGCAAGCAAATTTTGCTCAAATTGTGGGCAAACGAACTTTCTTTGGGGAAAAAGCTCAGCCGCAAGCGCAAACAGAAGTGAATGCGCAGGATTTCTTTTGTTTACGCGGTTCGGGCGAACGCGTCCAACAAAATGCGCGGATTACCGGCTGCCAACTGCTTGGCATCGGACAAAGTCTGGCGGTATTGGCGGGCGCCCTTCAAGCCCTGGGCGATGCCCAGCATATGGCGCGTGATGGTATTGATCTTCAAGCCGCGGCCACCCTCCTGCGCCAGCTGCTCCTCGATATACGGGATCATCGCCTCCAGCACTTGCTGGCGGGAGCGCGGCGCGCTGGTGGCGCCGTAATAGCGCTGGTCGAAAGCCGCCATCAGGTAAGGGTTATGGTAAGCCTCGCGGCCCAGCATCACGCCGTCGACGTGCTCCAGGTGGGCATCGATCTCCTCCAGGGTCTTGATGCCGCCGTTAATCAGGATTTCGAACTGCGGGAAATCCTTCTTCAGCTGGTAGGCGTACTCGTACTTCAGCGGCGGGATTTCGCGGTTCTCCTTGGGCGACAAGCCCTTCAGGATCGCATTCCGCGCATGCACGATAAAGGTCGTGCAGCCGGCCTCCGCCACGGTGCCCACGAAATCGCGCACGAAATCGTAGCTCTCCTCATAATCGATGCCGATACGGTGCTTGACGGTGACATCGATCTGCACCGCATCCTTCATCGCCTTGACGCAATCGCGCACCAATTCCGGCTCCGACATCAGGCAAGCACCGAAGGCCCCCTTCTGCACCCGCTCGGATGGGCAGCCGCAATTCAGGTTGATTTCATCGTAGCCCCACTTCTCGCCCAATTTGGCGGAGATGGCCAGATCCTTCGGATCCGAGCCGCCCAGCTGCAGCGCCACCGGATGCTCCTCCTCATTAAAGCGCAGATGGCGCTCCACATCGCCATAGACCAGCGCCCCGGTGGTCACCATTTCCGTATAGAGCCAGGTGTACTGCGAGATCAAGCGATGGAAATGGCGGCAATGGCGGTCAGTCCAATCCATCATCGGCGCCACGGACAGGCGGCGGGAAGCTTTAGGAGTGATCGACGAGGACATAATGGCAAGCAAAAAATCGAAGGCTGCACATTATACAGGCAGAAATGTCCACCCTGGGGTGGGGGAGCTGAATAAGCAGGATAATGCGTCACTGATCAAAATAATGTTTTATCAACAAATCGAACGAGACAAGCTAGAACGACTGAAACGA
>NZ_JAYSCO010000001.1:6255-183895 GCF_041914865.1 Pseudoduganella sp.
AAAGTGGACATTCCTCAAGGAATGTCCACTTTTCTTCCTGACCCCAGGGTGGACATTTCAAGGGCTAGGCGTTGAACAGCTCTTCGACACGGGCGAGGCGGCGGGCGGCTTCGCCTTCCAGCTTGCCGGAGGCGGTCATGATCTGGCGCACACCTTCCAGCGCACGCCTGCGATCGGCGTCGGCCAGCAGCTTGGGCAGGGCGGCCATGGCGCGCTCTTCATCCAGCTGGAGGATCATGTTCTGCTCCTGCACCACTTCCTTGAAGCGGCTCAGCGACATGCGCTCCTTGGCCGGCAGCCGCATGCGCAGTTCGCGCAAGGTGGCGAAGGCGCGTTCGTCGGCGGCGCGCAGCTCGGGGCTGCGGGCGATGTAGAGGATGGCGCGCATCACCGCTTCGCGTTCGCCGCCGCTGGCCAGGCGCTTGGCGGCTTCCGTGCGGCGCGCGGCAACCACCGATTCGCGCGCGATATCGCGTCCGATGCGGCGCCGGATGTTGGCGGAGTCGGCGCGCAGCCCGACCAGCGTTTGCAGCAGCGGCTGGCCGTAAGTGGAGAGGAAGAACTGCTCCACGCCCTGGTCGCGCAGCACCTGGTAGCGGTCCAGCGCCGCGACGATCTGCTGCGAGGCAGCCTCCTGCATCTTGAGGAAGGGGTTGTCCGGCGAGACCGGCTTGCGCTGCGCCCTCACCTGCTCCGCCATGGCGCCGATCCCGTTCAGGAAGGGGTTCATGTCGGAGAACAGCTCGTAGCGCATGCGGTAAGGGTGCAGGCGCCGCATCCATTCCGCCGTCTGCTCATTGGTCACGGCGCGCACAAAGGGGCTGACGAAGGTGCGGTACAGGCCCTGGTTGATTTCCGACAGCCGCGCCACGGTGGCGAAGCGGCGCTCGTCCTCGTCGTCGTTGCCGCCCAGCGCGCGCAGCTCGTTCAGGTCGCGCCGCTCGAAGCGCACCACGTAATTGCCCTCCGCCAGCTCGGGGCTGTGCACGCCCTCCCCGCCCTTGTCGATGAAGACCGCTTCATACAGGCCGGGCGGCAGCACGTCGATCAAATCCATGGTGCGGGTGAATTCGTCATGCTCCTTGTTGGCGACCGAGGCGGAGACGAAGATGCCCAGGTGCCCGATCGATTCATGCAGGGTGTACACCACGGTCTGCCCGCCCGCCACCATGGCGGCGTCGTTCTCGTACAGGTCGAGCAGCCAGCCCAGCGCCTGCTGCGGCGGGGTGATGTCGTCGCCCCAGGAGCAGAACACCACTACCGGCGAGCGGATATTGCGCAAGTCGATGCGGCGGCCGTCGGAGTCGTGGATGGTGCCGTTGCTCAAGCGATTGCCGACGAACAGGTTGTCGGTGATGAACTGGATTTCCTCGGCATTCAGCAGCACCGGGTTACCCCACCAGCGCTCGAACTCGAGGAAGCGCTTCTCCTCGGTATCCACGTTGGCATACACGTGGTAGCCCTTCTTCCAATAGGTATTGGAAGGATTCATGTTCTCGAAGTTGCTGACCAGGTGGGCGCCGTCGAACTTGCCGTTACCCAGGTCGCCGGCCAGGGACGTCATCCAGGTGCCGCCCGTCAGGCCGCCCAGGTAGCGCAGCGGGTTCTTGCCGCGCACCCCGGCCCAGTACGAGAGCGGCGCGCCGGCCAGCACCAGGGGGCCGGTCAGCTCGGGATGCAGGGCGGCCGTCATCATGATCTGCCAGCCGGCCTGGCAATTGCCGATCAGGGCCGGCTTGCCTTCCGCCTCGGAATGCAGGTAGGCCACCTGCTCGATGAACTGGGCTTCGGCGTGGCACACGTCTTCGATGGTCTGGCCCGGCACCGGCGCAGGCAGGAAGCCAATGAAGTAGCAGGGATTGCCGGCCTTGAGCACGACGCCGATTTCGCTGTCCTGCTTCATGCCGCCGATGCCGGGGCCGTGTCCGGCGCGCGGGTCGACCACGATGAAGGGGCGCTTGCTCTCGTCGATCTCCATGCCGGGCGGCGGGATGATGCGCATCAGCGAATAATTCACGGGCCGCGGCAGGGTGCGGCCATCGATCACGGTCTCGAACTCGAAGTTGAGCACGTGCGGCGCGGTTTCCCGCTCGCGCGCATTGCGCTCGGTGCCGCGCCGGTACAGCACGTCCATGAACAGGATCGAGCGCTGCCACGCGTCGGTCCAGTATTCCAGGGCCTGGGTGGCCAGGTTGGTGTGTTCGGCCATGCTGGTTCTCCTTGTCGGTTCCGGCTAGGACGTACAGATTACCACGCCCAAATAAAAAAACCCGCCGGGGGGCGGGTTTTGTGCGGGTTGCCCCGATTATGCGTTTTCTTTGGAAGCGCGCTTACGCTCGTGCTCTTTCAGGAAGCGCTTACGCAGGCGGATCGACTTAGGAGTCACTTCCACCAGTTCGTCGTCTTCAATGAATTCCACCGCGTATTCCAGCGACAGCTGGACTGGCGGTACCAGGCGCACTGCTTCGTCGGTGCCGGAAGCACGCACGTTGGTCAGCTGCTTGCCCTTGGTCGGGTTCACCACCAGGTCGTTGTCGCGCGAGTGGATACCGATGATCATGCCTTCGTACACAGGGTCGTTGTGGACCGAGAACATACGGCCGCGGTCCTGCAGCTTCCACAGCGCGTAGGCCACAGCCTGGCCGTCTTCCTGCGAGATCATCACGCCGTTGCGACGGCCGGCCAGTTCACCCTTGGTGGTGTCCACCGGAGCGTAGGCGTCGAACACGTGCGACATCAGGCCGGTACCACGGGTCAGGGTCATGAACTCGCCCTGGAAGCCGATCAGGCCACGCGCAGGAATACGGTACTCCAGGCGCACACGGCCCTTGCCGTCTGATTCCATGTTCTGCAGGTCGCCACGACGACGGCCCAGTTCTTCCATCACACCGCCCTGGTTGGCTTCTTCCACGTCAACCGACAGCATTTCGTATGGCTCGTGACGCACGCCATCCACCATCTTGAACACCACGCGTGGACGCGACACGGCCATTTCAAAGCCCTCGCGACGCATGTTTTCGATCAGGATGGTCAGGTGCAGTTCACCACGGCCGGACACTTCGAACACGGTGTCGTCGTCGGTCGGGGCAACGCGCAGCGCCACGTTGGATTTCAGTTCTTTTTCCAGACGGTCGCGCAGCTGGCGCGAGGTCACGAATTTGCCTTCGCGGCCAGCCAGCGGCGAAGTGTTGACCATGAAGTTCATGGTCAGGGTCGGCTCATCCACGGTCAGCATTGGCAGCGGATCAGGGGTATCGACCGCGCACACGGTGGAACCGATGCCGATTTCTTCGATACCGTTGATCAGCACGATGTCGCCGGCGACGGCTTCATCCACCAGCACGCGGTCCAGGCCCTTGAAGTTCAGCACCTGGTTGATGCGGCCCTTGACCGGGGTGCCTTCCGGACCATCGATCACCACCACATCCTGGCCGGCTTTCGCGCGGCCACGGTTGATGCGGCCGATACCGATCTTGCCCACGTAGGACGAGTAGTCCAGCGAGGTGATTTGCATCTGCAGCGGACCGTCCGGATTGTCGTCGCGCACCGGCACGTACTTCAGGATCGCTTCGAACAGCGGCTTCATGTCGCCGGAGCGCACGTCTTCGGTTTCGCCGGCGTAGCCGTTCAGGCCCGATGCGTAGATGATCGGGAAGTCCAGCTGCTCATCGTTCGCGCCCAGTTTGTCGAACAGTTCGAAGGTCTGGTTGATCGCCCAGTCAGCGCGCGCGCCCGGACGGTCGATTTTGTTCAGCACCACGATCGGCTTCAGGCCCAGGGCCAGCGCCTTGCGGGTCACGAAACGGGTCTGTGGCATTGGGCCTTCTTGCGCGTCCACCAGCAGCAGGACCGAGTCAACCATCGACAGCACGCGCTCCACCTCGCCGCCGAAGTCAGCGTGGCCAGGGGTATCGACGATGTTGATGTGGGTGCCTTCGTACTCAACGGCGCAGTTCTTCGACAGAATGGTAATGCCGCGTTCTTTCTCCAGGTCATTGGAGTCCATGACGCGGGTATCGACCTGCTGGTTTTCACGGAAGGTACCGGACTGGCGCAGCAGTTGGTCCACGAGGGTGGTCTTGCCATGGTCAACGTGGGCGATGATGGCGATGTTGCGAATTGCGCGTTTAGTATTAGACATGATGTATGTATTGACAGGAATTCTGCACGTGCGGAAGCACTGAACCCACTAGTATAGCATGTTGCGCCGCAACCAACCAGATTCGGGGTCAGGTCTGACAATCGGACACGCCGACATACTCTTTGATCTATCTCAATACGGCAAAACCACGAAATTCCCGTATTGAGAAAGATCAAAGAAATGGTTCGGCTGTCCGATTGTCAGACCTGACCCCGAATTTCGCGCCGCGCTGAAGCGGTTTCGTCGCAAAGCGCTGGCTCGCTTGCCGGACGATGGGCAAAGTGTGGGGATCGAAACTTTCTTTGCGGGGATCAAAATGCTGCAGCAAATCATCAGCCATACGCCAACCTATGTTTGGGCCATCCTGGGCCTGCTGGTCTATCGGGGTGTGGCGGCCAGCCGCGATCGTGCAATGGCGGCGCGTGCGGTCTTTGTCATGCCTGCGGTGATGCTGGGACTGGGTGTACACAGCATCGCTGCCGGCTTCGGCCTGGCGTCGCTGCCTGGTGCGGCGTGGATGGCGGGACTGGCTGCCGGTGCGGCAGTGGCGTGGCGCGGCGCTGGCGCGGTTGCGCTGGACCGGGCGGCGGGTACGGTTTTGCTGCGCGGCAGCTGGGCGCCGCTGTTGCTGATGCTGGCGATCTTCGCGGCGAAGTATGCGTTTGCGGTGGCGCTGGCGATGCAGCCTGCCCTGCGCGGCAACCTGGCTTTCGCCCTGCCGGCCTGCGCGGCGTTCGGCGCGCTGGCCGGCGCTTTCCTGGGACGTCCGCTGCGCGTGGCGGCGGCGCTGCGCGCTGCACCAGTTGGCGCAGCGCGGGTGGCGGCTTAAGCCTGGGCGCTGGCGATCAGGCGCTCCGGCGCCAGGATCGCATATTCGCCAAAAATGCCGGTGCCAAGCAGGCGGCCGGCTTCGTCGTAGATGCGCACGCGCCCTTCATATGGGGTCGGTACGGCGATCGATGGCTCTTTGCCCAGCGGCAGGCGCTGGCCGTGCAGGAAGCGCTTGGCCAGCTCGGCGTTCAGCACGATGCGCGGGAAGGACGACAGCAGTGCGTCCACCGGCGCCAGCAGCTCGCGCGGGGCGGCGTGGGCGGCCAGGTCTTCCAGCGTGACCATTTTGTCGGTCGTGAGCGCGCCCACTTGCGTGCGGCGCAGGGCGTTCAGGTGGGCGCCGCAGCCGAGCGCGGCGCCGATATCTTCACCCAGCACGCGGATGTACGTGCCTTTGCTGCAGGTGACTTCGATCTTCAGGAATGGCGCTTCGTACGACACCAGCTCCAGCTTATGGATCGTCACGTCGCGCGCTTCGCGTTCGAGCACCACGCCTTCGCGGGCGTATTCGTACAGCGGTTTGCCGTCGCGCTTGAGCGCGGAGTACATCGGTGGCACTTGCTTGATCGGGCCGCGGAAGCGGGCCAGCACGGCTTCAATATCAGCCTGGGTGCAGCTGACGTCGCGCGTTTCCAGTACCTGGCCTTCGGTGTCGCCGGTGTCGGTGCGCTGGCCCAGGTGCACGGTGGCGAGGTAGGTCTTGTCGGCTTCCAGCAGGTCTTGCGAGAACTTGGTCGCTTCGCCGAAGCACAGCGGCAGCAGGCCGGTGGCGAAGGGGTCGAGCGTGCCGGTGTGGCCGGCCTTCTTCGCGTTCATGAAGCGCTTGGCTTTGATCAGGGCGTCGTTGCTGGACAGGCCGACCGGCTTGTCGAGCAGCAGCACGCCGTCCACGGCGTCGCGCACGCGTTTTACACGGACTTCGGTCATTCGGTGCTTATTCTTCGTTGTTTTCGTCGAAGTCGGCGGCGCGGGTGGCGTTGGCCTTGTCGATCAGGGCCGACATCGCCATGCCGCGCGAGGCGGACATGTCGTGCACGAAGTGCAGCTGCGGCAGCGTGTGGATGTGCAGGCGCTTGCCCAGCTGGTTGCGCAGGTAGCCGGCGGCGGCGCTCAGGCCGGCCAGCACGTTCTTGATCGATTCTGGGTCGTCCTTCAGGGTGGTGAAGAATACCTTGGCGTGGGCGTAGTCGGGGGTCAGCTGTACTTCGGACAGGGTGATCATGCCGACGCGCGGGTCCTTCAGTTCGAAGGCGATCAGCTCGGACAGGTCTTTCTGGATTTGATCCGCTACGCGGACGCCGCGCTGCGGGATGGATTTGCTGTGTTTGGCCATTTTGCTTCCTTTTTAAAACCGGCAAGCCTGCAGTGGGGGACGGAGCTGGACCTAGGGCCAGTTCCCGCCGCTTTCCCGGTTTTCATAAAACTAAAAGGCGGGTGCCCTGCCCCGCTTTCGCGGGGCGGTGCCACCCGCCGTGTTTCGCGCCGTCCTGCTGTTACAGGGTACGGGCGACTTCCTGCACTTCGAAGACTTCGAGCTGGTCGCCCACTTCGATGTCGTTGTAGCCTTTCAGGTTCAGGCCGCACTCCAGGCCGGCGCGCACTTCTTTCGCGTCGTCCTTGAAGCGCTTGAGCGAGTCGATCTCGCCGGTCCACACCACGATGTTGTTGCGCAGCAGGCGGACGGAGGACGAACGCTTGACCACACCGTCGGTAACCAGGCAGCCCGCAATCGCGCCGACCTTGGAGACGTGGATGACCTGGCGGATCTCGACCTGGCCGGTGACGTGCTCGCGCTTCTCCGGCGCCAGCATGCCCGACATCGCTGCTTTGACCTCTTCGATCGCATCGTAAATGATGTTGTAGTAGCGGATGTCGACGCCGTTGGTCTCGGCCAGCTTGCGCGCCTGTGCATCGGCACGGGCGTTGAAGCCGATGATGACTGCCTTGGAAGCGGTCGCCAGGTTGACGTCCGATTCCGAGATGCCGCCCACCGCTGCGTGCACGATCTGTACGCGCACTTCGGAGGTCGACAGCTTCTGCAGCGAGCCAACCAGCGCTTCCTGCGAACCTTGCACGTCGGTCTTGATGATCAGCGGCAGGTTCTTCACTTCGCCTTCGGCCATCTGGTCGAACATGTTCTCCAGCTTGGCGGCCTGCTGCTTGGCCAGCTTCACGTCGCGGAACTTACCTTGACGGAACAGGCCGATCTCACGGGCTTTACGCTCGTCGGCCATGACCATGGCTTCTTCGCCGGCGGCCGGCACTTCGGTCAGGCCCTGGATCTCGACTGGGATCGAAGGACCGGCTTCGGCAATCGCCTTGCCGTTTTCGTCCAGCATCGCACGTACGCGGCCGAAGGAGGAACCGGCCAGCACGACGTCGCCGCGCTTCAGGGTACCGGACTGCACCAGGATGGTGGCCACAGGACCACGGCCCTTGTCCAGGCGGGCTTCCACCACCAGGCCGCGCGCAGGCGCGTCGACCGGGGCTTTCAGTTCCAGCACTTCGGCTTGCAGCAGCACTTGCTCCAGCAGGTCGTCGATGCCCTGGCCGGTTTTCGCCGACACCGGTACGAATGGCGAATCGCCGCCGTATTCTTCCGGCACCACTTGCTCGGCCACCAGTTCCTGGGTCACGCGGTCAACGTTGCCGCCCGGTTTGTCGATCTTGTTGATCGCCACCACCAGCGGTACGCCTGCCGCTTTGGCGTGCGAAATCGCTTCTTTGGTCTGTGGCATCACGCCGTCGTCGGCTGCCACCACCAGGATGACGATGTCGGTTGCCTTCGCACCGCGGGCACGCATGGCGGTGAACGCCTCGTGGCCCGGGGTATCCAGGAAGGTAATGGTGCCGCGCGGGGTGTCCACGTGGTACGCGCCAATGTGCTGGGTAATGCCGCCGGCTTCGCCCGACGCCACTTTGGCGCGGCGGATGTAGTCCAGCAGCGAGGTTTTACCGTGGTCGACGTGACCCATCACGGTCACCACCGGCGCACGCGGCACTGCCTCGTACTCGGCATGCTCGCCCTGGTCGGCCAGGATCGCTTCCGGATCGTCGACGGCGGCAGCGAAGGCTTTGTGGCCCATCTCTTCCACCACGATCATCGCGGTTTCCTGGTCCAGCACCTGGTTGATGGTGCACATCTGGCCCAGCTTCATCAGCTGTTTAATGACTTCGGATGCCTTGACGGCCATCTTGTGCGCCAGTTCGGCCACGGTGATGGTTTCCGGCACGTGCACGTCATGGATGATCGCTTCGGTCGGCTGCTGGAAGTTCGATTCGCGTTCTTCGTGATGGCCACCGCGGCGGCCACCTTTGCCGCCCGCACGCCAGCCGTCACGGCCACCGGCGTTGGCGCCGGCACCACCACGGCCCTTGCCTGCGCCACCGCCCGGCGCACCACGGCGCTTGGCGTCGTCGTTCCAGGTCGATGCCACGTTGGCCGACTTGATGGACTTCTTGTCGCCCTTCTTGTCGTCTTTCTTGTCGCCGGCGGCGCCAGCGGCTGGAGCAGCTGCTGGCTTCTTGTCGGCTGGCTTGTGCAGGGTGCCTTCCGCCACTTTCGGCTTGGCCGGTGCAGGCGCCGGTTCCGGCGCCTTCATCACGCGGCGCGGCTGCGCCATCATGGCCTTGATCTGGGCCACTTCGTCGGCGACGGCGCGGCGCGCGCGCTCGGTCGCTTCGGCGCGCTCGGCGGCTTCCTTGGCGGCTTGCTCGTGCTTGCGCTTCGATTCTTCGGCGTCCGCCAGGCGCTTCTTCTCTTCTTCTTCGGCGGCGGCCTTCTGGGCGGCGCCGGCGGCTGCGGCGGCAGCGGCTTTCTCAGCGGCGGCCTTGTCGGCGGCGGCTTTCTTGGCCTGCTCTTCCGCTACGCGCTTGGCTTCCTCTTCCGCGGCTTTGGCTTGCGCAGCCTTTTCCTCGTCCAGCTTGGCCAGGCGTTCCTGCTTCTCTTTCAGCTCCGCTTCCTGGCGAGCGATCAGCTCGGCCTGGCGGCGCGCTTCTTCTTCACGGCGCGCCTGCTCGGCGGCGTCGATCACCGGCGCGGCCGGTTTGGCGGCGGTGGTGGTCACCACGTCGTCGCGCTGGACGAAGGTGCGCTTCTTGCGCACTTCGACCTGGATGGTGCGGGCCTTGCCGGAGGCGTCAGCCTGCTTGATCTCCGTGGTCTCTTTGCGAGTCAGGGTGATCTTTTTCTTTTCGCCCGGCTCGGAAGCTGCGCCGTGGGTACGGCGCAGGTGTTCCAGCAGCTTGTCCTTATCATCCTTTGACAATGGATCTGACGCCGAACTCTTTTCGACGCCAGCAGACTTCAGCTGCGACAGCAGCAAATCTGCAGGCATCTTCAGTTCGGTGGCAAATTGGGCTACGTTGTTACTCGCCATTCAGTCCTCTTTTCTATGTGTCTCGATGATAATTAAAGCTGCTTCTTGATTAGGCCTTGGCGGCTTCGGACGACGCCCAGGCCTTGGCTTGCAGCGCCTTGGCACGATCATCGTACTTACCGTCGACCAGCTTCATTTCATCGTCGGTCACATTCTCAAACTCATTCGAAATCAGTTCACGTGCGCGGTCGGTCGACAGGGCCAGGATGGCGCCGAACTCGTCGTAGGCCAGACCGGCGAATGCCGCCAGGGTCTTGATGCCGGCGAGACCCAGCTTGCCTGCGGTAACGCGGTCCATGCCTTCCAGGCCAACCAGCGACTCTTCCATGCCTTCCAGGCCCTCTTCCGATGCGATCGCTTCGGTCACCAGGGCGTCGCGGGCGCGGGTACGCAGCTCGTTGACGGTGTCTTCGTCGAACGCTTCGATGTCCAGCATCTCGGAGATCGGCACGTAAGCGATTTCTTCCAGGCTGCTGAAGCCTTCTTCCACCAGGATGTCGGCCACTTCCTGGTCCACATCCAGTTTTTCCATGAACAGTGCGCGCACTGCGGCGGTTTCGGCGGCCAGCTTGTCGGCCGATTCTTCCGCGGTCATGATGTTGATCTTCCAGCCGGTCAGCTCGGAAGCCAGGCGCACGTTCTGGCCGGAGCGGCCGATCGCGATTGCCAGGTTCTCTTCGTCCACCACCACGTCCATCGCGTGCTTGTCTTCGTCAACCATGATCGAGGTCACGTTGGCCGGGGCCAGCGCGCCGATCACGAATTGCGCCGGGTCTTCCGACCACAGCACGATGTCCACGCGCTCGCCGCCCAGTTCGCCGGTCACGGCCTGCACGCGCGAGCCGCGCATGCCGACGCAGGTGCCGATCGGGTCGATACGCTTGTCGTTGGTGTGCACCGCGATCTTGGCGCGCACGCCGGCGTCGCGTGCTGCGGATTTAATCTCCAGCATGCCTTGTTCGATCTCTGGCACTTCCAGCTCGAACAGCTTCATGATGAATTCCGGTGCGGTGCGCGACAGGATCACTTGCGGGCCGCGCATATTGCGGTCGACGCGCAGGATGTAGGCGCGTACGCGGTCGCCGATACGCAGGTTCTCTTTCGGGATCATCTGGTCGCGCGGCAGGCGGGCTTCGATCTTGCCCGATTCGACGATCGCATCGCCGCGCTCCATGCGCTTGATGGTGCCGGTGACCAGCGCGTCGCCGCGCTCCAGGAAGTCTTGCAGGATCTGCTCGCGTTCCGCATCGCGTACGCGCTGCAGCACGACTTGCTTGGTGTCCTGGGCGAAGCGGCGGCCGAATTCCACCGATTCGATCGGCTCTTCGATGTACTCGTCGACTTCGATGTCAGGGATCTGTTCTTTTGCTTCGAACAGCAGCACTTCCTGGTCAGGCAGCTGCAGGCCGGCTTCGTCCGGCACCACGTGCCAACGACGGAAGGACTCGAACTCGCCGCTTTCACGGTCGATCGAAACGCGAATATCGACTTCGCCTTCATAGCGCTTCTTCGTGGCTTGCGCCAGTGCGAACTCGAGCGCGCCGAACACGACTTCCTTGTCGACGTTCTTTTCGCGCGCCAGCGCATCAACCAATAACAATACTTCGCGACTCATGCTTTGCGGCTCCCAAAATTCACCTGCGGCACCAAGCGTGCCTTATCAATGTCCGCGAGCGTGAAATTCAGCACCGCCGGACCTTCTTTACCTTCAAATTCAATACCCAGTTGCTCGCCCTCCGGCTCCGTCAGGATGCCCTGGTAGGACTTGCGGTTCGCAGTCCCCGGAATGGCCATGCGCAGCTTGACGATGGCTTCGCAGCCGGCAAAGCGGACGAAGTCGCTGAACTTGCGCAGCGGACGGTCCAGGCCAGGCGACGAAATTTCGAGGCGCTCATAAGGAACGTTCTCGACCGTCAGCACGTGCGACAGCTGGTGGCTCACCGTGGCGCAGTCTTCAACCGTGATCGGGCCCTTTTCTTCTGCATCTTCCGCCGTGAAATCGATATAGACGCGCAGCAGACCGCGTTCGGCCCGCTCGAAATCAACCAGCTCGTAGCCGAGGCCAGCGACGGTTTTTTCAATCAATTCAGGCAGTTGCAAAGAAAATCTCCAGATACTTAAAACGATTCAACCAAAAAAAAATGGGCAACTGCCCATCTTTCGTTACTGCAGCCAGATGAAAGTTGCTGACAACTTTAACTAGGCTGCTCATTATAGCGTGTTATTGATTTCGCTGCAATGCCACATACCACATCGGACGCTGGTGTAACAATAGCAATGGGCTTAAAACCAACAACCTGCACCCCGGCAAAAAGGACCGAAGCCAAGGGTCAGACCCTTGGGTCTGACCCTGGTTCACCGGGTTTTAGCCCTTACGCCGGCGCGGCATCCCATGGTCGGACGCCCCGCCGCGCGGCTGGTGCCCGCCGCGGCGCTGCTGCCCCTGGCCATGGCCGGCAAAACCGAAAGTGGTCATCAGCGGGTCCGGCTGGCGCGGACCGCCCTTGCCCTTCCCCTTGCCCTTGCCACCGCCACCAGCGCCACCACGGCCGCCCGGCTGCTGGTCACCGAAGCCGGTGAAGCCGCCGCCATGACGCGGCGCACCAAAGAACGCGCCCTGGCCCTGGTTGCGGCCGCCGCGCGGCGCCTGCGGGAACGGATCGGCGTTCTTGTTGCTCACATCCATGCGGTTGCCGTTCGGCTCACGCTCGCGCTCACGCTTGCCCTGGCCCTGGCCGCCCTGCGCCTTCTTCTCGCCGCCACCCGCCGCAGCACCGGCTTCCTTCTTGAAGCCGACCGCCGCCAGCAGGTCGCGCACGGTATTCTCTTCCATCTCTTCCCAACGGCCGCGCTTCAGGTTGCTCGGCAGGGTCAGCGCGCCGTAGCGGGTACGGATCAGGCGCGACACGGTCAGGCCGATCGCCTCGAACATACGGCGCACCTCGCGGTTGCGGCCCTCGCCGATCACCACGCGGTACCACTTGTTCACGCCTTCGCCGCCGCCATCGGCGATCTTGGAGAACTGCGCCATGCCGTCTTCCAGCTCAACGCCGGCCAGCAGCTTCTGGCGCATGCCCTCTTCCAGCTCGCCCAGGGTACGCACGGCATATTCACGGTCGATGTTGTAACGCGGGTGCATCAGGCGGTTCGCCAAGTCGCCGGAAGTGGTGAACAGCAGCAGGCCTTCGGTATTGAAGTCCAGGCGGCCAACGGCCAGCCATTTGCCGGTCTTCATGACCGGCAGGCGGTCGAATACCGATGGACGGCCATCCGGGTCGTCGTGCGACACGATTTCGCCGGCCGGCTTGTGGTAGACCAGCACGCGCGGCGGCTTCTTCGACACCTTGCGCTGCACCAGCTTGCCGTTGATGCGCACCGCATCGGTCGGCAGGATGCGCTGGCCGATGTGGGCCGGCTCGCCATTCACCGACACGCGGCCGGCGATGATCAGTTCTTCCATATCGCGGCGCGAACCCATGCCCGCTTCCGCCAGCACCTTGTGCAGCTTCGGCGCATCGTCCTCGGCGGTCAGGTCGCGGCGCACTTTGGCCGGCTTGCCGGAACCGCCTTCGTCGCGGTCAAACGCGTCCGAGGTCACGAAGGAGAACACGGCGTCCGCTTCGGATGCCTTGTCCTTGGCCTTCATCTTGTAGCCGAAAGCGCCTGGCACGCGCTGCTTCTGGCCCTGGCCGCCCTTGCCAGCGCCCTGGCCGCCGCCTTCGCCGGCCTGCGCGCCCTGGCCTTCGCCATGCGCCTGCTTGCCGTGCTTGCCCTTCTTGCCTTTGTGCTTGCCATGCTTGTCGTGGCGCTTCTCGGCCGGCACAGCGGCCGGCCATGGGCTGCCGCCTTCGGCCGCGCCCTCGCCTGCCGGCGCGGCATCCGCCCCCAGCACCGCCGCCGCAACGGCAGCTTTTTCAGCCTGGCGCAGCGCGCGCTGTTCGCGCATCTGGCGCGGGCCACGCGGCGCGCGGCCGCGCTCCTTGCCTTCGGCGGATTCGCCGCCGGCTTCGGCAGCCGGCGCAGCGGCTACCGCGGCCGGCGCCGCTTCCACCGGCGCCGCGTCGGCTGCGGCAACCTTCTTGGCGCGCGGTTTCTTGGCCGGCGCCGCCTCGGCGGCGGCCGGCTGCTCGCCGGCTACGGCTTCGGCCGCGGCTGCGGCCTTGGTACGACGCTTCGGCTTCGGCGCCTCGCCCGCCGCTTCCGCAGCAGCTTTGTCGGCTTCGATCTGCGCCTTGGTGCGGCGCTTAGGCTTGGCAGGTGCAGCGTCCGCTGGGACGCCGGTCTCTGGGGTGTTATCAGGGTTGTTCATTATTCGTTTCTGCTAAGGGCTCGACGTTTTCGGGCGCCGGGTCGTCTGTTACCGACGGCGCCACGTCCGGCGTCGCCTCTTTCTCTTGTTCTTGTGCTGCTTCTGCTGCTTGTGCTTCCTGCGCCGCCTTCTCGAAGTTCTCCGTCAACCGGGCCTCCAGTACTTCCAGCGGATTTTCATTCTGCGTATCGCTAATCTCCTGCAGCGGCGGCAATTGCGACAACGATTCCAGCCCCAGGTCATCCAGGAACTGTTTGGTGGTACCCAGCAGGGCCGGGCGCCCCAGCACATCGCGGTAGCCGACGGTATCGACCCAGCCGCGGTCTTCCAGCATCTTGATCGTCTGCGAATTCACCGCCACGCCGCGGATTTCCTCGATATCGCCGCGCGTCACCGGCTGGCGATAGGCGATGATGGCCAGCGTTTCCAGCGTGGCCCGCGAGTATTTCTGCGGCTTTTCCGGGTTCAGGCGATCCAGGTAGAGCTTCATTTCGGGCCGGCTCTGGAAGCGCCAGCCGCTCGACAGGCTGACCACCTCGATCCCGCGCCCCTGCCATTCCTGGCGCAATTCTTCCAACAATTCCTTGATCGTATCGGCACCGACGCCGACGCCGAGCGGATTGCCCAGGTCGTCGGTTTCGACGTACAGCTTTTTCAGGCTGTGGATCGATAAGGGTTCACGAGCGCATAGCAGCGCAGTTTCGAGGACTTTCTTAGCCTCTACAGTATCCATACTCTACAAGTTGGTTAACTTTGCAAGAAGATGCGCCGGACCGCTGCGCGCCGGGGCGAGAGTCTCAGGTGGAGAGCGTTTTCGGGGCGAAAACAAGGCGGGCGACAGGCGCCGCTTCATCCAACTTGGCCAATTGTACCTGATAAAACTGCGGAGAAGTGTAAAAGCCTGTATTCGCTCAAGCAGCGAGTTTTTCCGCTAGTATTGCAGAAACGCCAACAAAAGCCGGGTACTCGGCCGTGATTACATAGGTCGGGATCGCCGCCAGGTAATGATGGAAGCGGCCTTTTTCCTCGAAGCGGGCGCGGAAACCGGAGCGGTCGAAGCGCTCGCCCAGGCGCGGCACGATGCCGCCGCCAATATAAATGCCGCCGGTGGCCCCCAAGGTCACGCCCAGGTTGCCGGCAATCGTGCCCAGCATGGTGCAGAAATGCTCGATCACGGCATCGCACAGCGGGCACTCGCCAGCCAGCGCGCGGCGCGCAATTTCCGGCGCCGCCAGCGCAGGCTCGGCCGCCCCGCGTTGCGCCGCCAGCGCACGGTAGATCAATTCGATGCCCACGCCCGACAACAGGCGCTCGGCCGACACGTGCTTGAACTCAGTCCAGGCATACTGCAGGATCGCCACTTCCTCCCCATTCATGGGCGGGAAGCTGACGTGGCCGCCCTCGCTCAGCAGCGCAGTCCAGCCCGCGGCCGACGGGATCAGGCCCGACACGCCCAGCCCGGTACCGGCGCCGATCAGGCCCAGCGGCGCGCCAGCCTGCGCCGCGCCGCCACCCACCTGGCGCTTCTGGCTGTCGGCCAGCAACGGCAGCGAGCGCGCCAGCGCCGTGAAATCGTTGGCCACCACCAGCACCTCGAAGCCGACCGCCAGGCGCAGCGCCTCGATCGAAAACTCCCAGTGGTGGTTGGTCATCTTGACGAAATCGCCATTGACCGGATTGGCTATCGCAATCGCCCCATGGCGGATACCCTGCACCGCCGCGCCCGCCACATCCGGCAGCGCCAGGTAAGCCTTGAGCGCATCGGCCAGGGTGGGATACGCCGCGCACGCCAGCACATGGATATGCTCGATCGCGCCGGTAGCCAGTTCCAGCGCAAAGCGCGCATTGGTCCCGCCCACATCCGCCAGCAGGCGCGGGCTACGGAGGGCAGTTGGCGATGCAGTTGGGGTCTGGACAGTCATGGGCGCGAACAGTTACGTGGAAGCCCAATCCTAAGGGATTAGTTAGCCGAAGCGCAAGGACTTCTTTGTAGTTTGAGTACAGAAACCAATCAAATTAGCGTCAAATACTACATTGCGGGATAAGTGACCGGTAGTATGACTACGCCAAACAAAAGGTGGGGACGAAAAAAATGGGGACGTACCCTATTTTTCGCTGCGCGAAAATAGGGTACGTCCCCATTTTTTTGGCAACTAAGGGCGGAAGGCGGTGTTCCAGGCTTCCAGGCCGCCGTGCAGCGGCTTGGCGCGCTTGTAGCCGTGGGCGTGCAGCTGCTTGGCGACCTTGGCGGCGGTGACGTCGTTCGGGCAGCTGCAGTAGACGATGATGTGGCGATCCTTGGGCAACGAGCGGATCACTTCCAGCGGGTCGGGGCCGGCCAGCAGGGCGCCGGGCACCGGCGCTTCCAGCTGCTGGGCAGTGGCGCTGCGGGCATCGACCAGCACCGGATTGTGGCCGCCTTCCAGCAGCTCTTTCAGCTCGTCGATGCTGATGCGCTCGGTCTGCATGGCTTTCTGGAAGCGGCGCCGTTCGATGAATTTGGCCAGCACGAACAGGGCGAGCAGGATGGCCAGCACCGTCAGCGCGGTGGAGCCCATGGTCGCCAGCACGTCCAGCACCTTGTCGACGTCGGCGTGGAAGTAGGCGCCGATGGCCAGGCCGGTGGCGCTCCACAGCAGGCCGCCCAGCAGGCTGAAGCTGAGGAAGGTGGGGATGCCGGTGCCAAGCGCGCCGGCCATCGGCGGTGCGATGGTGTTGAAGCCGGGGATGAACTTGGCCACCACCATCGATTTCGGGCCCCATTTGCGGAAATTGTCTTCGGTCTGGCTGACGCAGTAGTCGGGCGAGAGCGAAATCTTGCACAGCAGCTTGAGCACGCGCTTGCCGTAGCGGCGCCCGGCGCGGAACCAGAACAGGTCGCTCAGCAGGCAGGCAGCCATGGCCACCGCCAGCACCAGCGGGAAGTTGGCGCCGCCGCCGGCCGCCGCCAGGGCGCCGGCCACAATCAGGATCGGATACGCAGGAATTGGCAACCCCATCTGTTCGACCAGCACCACGGCAAAGACGATCAGGACACCATACTGCTGAAGAAGGGTAATAAGGTTAGCCATAATCCAGCTATGGTAGCGCAAAACGCCGCTTACGGCAGTGCCCCCTCCGCCGCTTCCAGCATCTGGCACAGCTCGCGGTAGGCGTAGCGCCCCACCATGTGTTCGATGGCGGCGGCCAGCGTGGGCTGGCTGGCGCGGCAGGTGGCCAGCACTTCCTCAATGCGCGCCGGGTTCAGCTCCTGCAGCGCGGCGTGCAGCGCGCTGCGCAAGGCGGCCGGCAATTGCGCCAGCGTGGCCGGACTGAGGGCGGGCTGGGCCTCGACCGCCGCCGGCGCCGGCGGCGCGGCGTACTCCACCTCCAGCTGCTGCGCCAGCACGCGGAACAGCTTGTCCTGCTCCACCGGCTTGCGCAGGAAGTCGTCGGCGCCGGCCGCCAGCGCCTGCTGCCGTTCTTCCTCGAAGGCGGAGGCGGTCAGCATCACCACGCGCGGCTGCGGCAGGCTGCGGTCGGCGCGCAGGCGGCGCGTCGTCTCCAACCCGTCCAGCACCGGCATGCGCCAGTCCATCAGCACCAGCTCCGGCTGCTGGCGGGCGATGGCGTCCAGCGCCTCCACCCCGTCCGACGCCTCCAGCACCTCGAAGCCGGCCGGCACCAGCAGGCTGCGCAGCAGGTGGCGGCCATCCACGCCGTCGTCCACCACCAGCACGCGCCGGCCCTGGTGGCCGGGCGCCAGCAGCGGCAGGCTGGCCAGCGGCGCCACGTCCTGCACCGCATCGGCCGCTTCCGCTTCCAGCGTGAAGCGGAAGGTGGCGCCCTGCCCCGGCGCCGACTCCACTTCCAGCTCGCCGCCCATGATGCGCACGTACTGGCGCGAGATTGCCAGTCCCAGTCCGGTGCCTTCGCTGGCGCCGTCCTGGCGCACCTGCACGAACGGCTCGAAGATGCGCTGCTGCTCTTCCGGCGCGATGCCGATGCCGGTGTCGCGCACGGCGAAGGCCAGGCCGTGGCGGCCGCCCGGCAAGGCGGTGGCGCGCAGCGACAGCCTGACGCTGCCGCTGCGCACGAACTTGAGCGCGTTGGAGGCCAGGTTGAGCAGCACCTGGCGCAGCTTGGCGCCGTCCAGCATCAGGGCGCGCGGCAGCGGGTCGCATTCCAGTTGCAGCGCAATGCCGCCGTGCGCGGCGCGCGCGCTGACCATGTCGCACACGTCACGCAGCAGCTGCGCCACGTCGACCGCCTCGCGGTGCACGCTGACGCCGCCCGCTTCGATCTTCGACAGTTCGAGGATGTCGTTGATCAGCGTCAGCAGGTGCTGCCCCGAGCGGTGGATGATGGCCATATTGCGCCGCTCCTCGGCCGACATGGTGGCCGAATGCGCCATCAGGCGCGAAAAGCCGATCACCGAATTGAGCGGCGTGCGCAGCTCGTGGCTCATGGTCGACAGGAACACGCTCTTGGCGCGGCTGGCGGCTTGCGCTTCGGCCACCGCCACCGACAAGGCGGCGGTGCGCTCGGCCACCAGCTCCTCCAGGTGGCTGCGGTGGCGCCGCAACTCCTGCTCGCTCTCGGTGGCCTCGGTCACGTCCAGGCTGACGCCGACCAGGCGCACCACCTTGCCCGCTTCATCGCGGAAGGAACGCGCCATCGAGCGCAGGTAGCGGATCGAACCGTCGCTGCGGCGCACCCGGTACTGCAGCGAGAATTCGCGCTCGCCTTTCAGCGCGGCGGCCACTTCGGCGCGCGCGTGTTCGCGGTCGTCGGGCACCACGCGGTCGAGCCAAGCCTTGAAGTTGCCGCCGCCGCGCCGCGTGGCCAGCCCGTACTGGCGCAGGATTTCATCGTCCTGCACCAGTTCGTCGTTCAGCACATCCCAGTCCCAGATGCCGATGCGGGCGGCGCGCGTGGCAATGGTCAGGCGCTCCTCGCTTTCGCGCAGCGCGCGGTAGCGGCTGTCGAGCAGGGCCCACATCTTATGGATCGATGCGTTCAGCACGCGCAGCTCGCCAAAAAACCAGGCGCGCTGCGGCGTCTGGCCGTCCACATACTGGCCGATGGCGCGCAGCGGGCGCAGGATGAGGAACCACAGCAGGCCGTACACGCTGGCCACCAGCACGGCGGCCAAGGCCAGGATGGCGATGGCATTGCTGCGCCGGTGGCTGCGCAGCTCCTCCTGCACATGGGCCGGCGAGGCGAACACCTTGAGCGTGCCGATGCTGGCGCCTTCCGCCATGATGGGGCGCTGCGCCACCAGCATGTCGGGCGTAGTGCGCAAGGGCTGGCCGATTTCGAGTTTGTCGCCGGGGCCGCGCTGCACCACGAATTCGCGCTTGGTGCCGGTGCCGTAGATGACGATGGCGTGCAGGTCGCGCTGGTTCATGCTGGCGCGCATGATGGATTCGACCTGGTTGTCGTCGAAATTCCAGGCCGCCAGCGACACGCCCAGGGCCAGCTGGTCGGCGCTCACGTTCAACACGCGTTCCAGCTCCTGCCAGCGCTTGTCGTACTCGGAAGAGTAGGAATACGCAGCAAATACCAGCAGCACGGCGGTGACAATGGCCGTCAGCGCCACGCTGGCCAGTAGTGCGATGGAGGCAACCTTGTTCGAACGCAAAGACCTGCTCCGGATTTGGCGCCGCGGCTTGCGGCGCCGGAAAGTCCAGTGTGCCAGTTTTGCCGGGCGGTATCAAGCAGCCCGGGGGATGGCCGCCAGCAGCGAACGGGTGTAGGGATGCTGCGGGTTGCGGTACAGCTCATCGGCATCGGCCATTTCCACCACCTCGCCCTGGTGCATGACCATCACCTGGTCGGAAATGTACTTCACCACCGACAGGTCGTGCGAGATGAAGATGTAGGACAGGCCGTATTCGTCCTGCAGGTCCTGCAGCAGGTTCAGCACCTGCGCCTGCACCGACACGTCCAGCGCCGACACCGATTCATCGCACACCAGGATCTCCGGCTTCATGGTCAGGCAGCGCGCGATGGCGATGCGCTGCCGCTGGCCGCCGGAGAATTCGTGCGGGTAGCGGTGGTAGGCCTGCGCCGGCAGCCCGACGCGCTCGAGCAGCGCCAGCGCCAGCTGCGTGCGTTCGGCATCGCTGGCGCCGATGCCGTGCAGGCGCATCGGTTCCAGCAGGATCTGCCCCACCGTGAAGCGCGGGTTGAGCGAGGCGTACGGGTTCTGGAAGATGATCTGGATGCGCCGCTTGTAAGGCTGGAATTCCCGGCCATCCATGGCCAGCAGGTCGCGCCCTTCGAACAGGGCGCTGCCGCCGCTGGCCTGGTGCAGGCGCAGCAAGGTCAGGCCGACGGTGGACTTGCCGCTGCCCGATTCGCC
Organism: Pseudoduganella sp.; assembly: GCF_041914865.1. NCBI lineage: Bacteria > Pseudomonadati > Pseudomonadota > Betaproteobacteria > Burkholderiales > Oxalobacteraceae > Pseudoduganella > Pseudoduganella sp. Next base: position 26,262 of record NZ_JAYSCO010000001.1, read on the forward strand.
CACCACGCCCAGCGTCTTGCCGCGCGCCAGCTGGAAGGAAACGCCCTTCACCGCCTGGAATTCGCGCTTGCCGAACAGTCCTTCGCGCAGCCAGAAGCTCTTTTTCAGGCCGCGCACATCGAGCACGATCTCGTCGCCGGGCGCGCTGCCGCGCACACGCTCGGGCTGGACCGGCAAGGCGCCGCCGGCCATGTAGTCGTCGATCACCGGCAGGCGGCGCGGACGCGCATCCAGCGCCGGCCGGCAATGCAGCAGCGCGCGCGTGTACAGGTCCTGCGGGTCGCTGAAGACGGCGCGCGCGTCGCCCGCCTCGCGCACTTCGCCGTGGCGCATGACAATCACCTCGTCGGCGATCTGCGCCACCAGGCCCAGGTCATGGGTAATGAACAGCACCGCCATCCGGTGCTTCTTCTGCAGGCCGGCGATCAGCTCCATGATCTGCTTCTGGATCGTCACATCGAGCGCCGTGGTCGGCTCGTCGGCGATCAGCAGCTTGGGCTGGCAGGCGATGGCCATGGCGATCATCACGCGCTGCTGCTGGCCGCCCGACATCTGGCTCGGGTAGGCGTCGATCTTGCTGGCCGGGTCGGGGATGCCGACTTCCTCCAGCAGCTCCAGCGTGCGGGCGCGCGCGGCGCGCTTGCCCATGCCCATATGCAGCCGCAGCACCTCGCCGATCTGGTAGCCGACCGTAAACACCGGGTTGAGCGACGACATCGGCTCCTGGAAAATCATGGCGATATCCTTGCCGCACATGGCGCGCCGCGCCGCCGCCGGCTGGTGCAGCACCTCGCGCCCTTCGAACAGCACGCTGCTGCCCGGGTCGATGAGGGTGGTGTGCGGCGGCAGCAGGCCCATGACGGCCAGCGAACTGACCGACTTGCCGCTGCCCGATTCGCCCACCAGGGCCACCGTGCGGTTGTGCGGGATATCGAAGGAAACGCCCTTCACCGCTTCGACGCTGTTGTGCTTATCGGTGCGGAAACGGATACGCAGGTTGCGGACCTGGAGCAGCATGTCATTTCACCTTGGGGTCGAGCGCGTCGCGCAGGGCGTCGGCAAACAGGGAGAAGGCGGTCACCAGCACAGCCATGGCGCTGGCGGCGGCGGCCAGCTGCCACCATTTGCCCAGGATCAGTTCATTCTGCGCCTCGTTCAGCATCGAGCCCCAGCTCACCACGCCGACCGGCACGCCGAAGCCGAGGAAGGACAGGATCACTTCGGCCTTGATGAAGCCAACCGCCAGGATCGACAGCTGCACCAGCGCGACATGGCTGACGTTGGGGAAGATATGGCCGAACATCTTGCGCCAGGCGGAGGCGCCGATGGCGTCGGCCGCCATCACGTACTCGCGCGCCTTGTGCTTGATGTATTCGGCGCGCACCAGGCGGTACGGCCCGGTCCAGCCGGTCAGGCCGAGGATCAGCACAATGGTCAGCACGCCCTTCTGCTGCAGCACGGCGGCCACGGTCAGGATCATCAGGATCGACGGGATGGCCGTGAAAACGTTGTAGAACCAGTTGAAGAAATCGTCCACCACGCCGCCATGAAAGCCGGAGAGCGCGCCAAACAGCGTGCCCAGCCCCACGGCCAGCGTGGCGGCAGCCAGCCCCACCACGATCGAGGTTTCGCCGCCCTTGATGGTCTTCAGGATGATGTCGTGGCCCCACTTGTCGGCGCCGAACGGCAGGCTGGCCGCGCGCACGGCCGCCGGCTCGGCCACCGCCTTGCCCAGCGTGGCGCGCAGCGCGCGGATATCGTCCGCCAGCGGGTCGAATTCGTTGGCCGGCGGCGTGCCCTGCGGCGCGCCGGCCAGCGCGCCCTGCCCGGCGCCGCCCTGCGTCTCGCGCGCCGGCGCGGCGAAGGTTGGCGGCGCGTAGTGGACGGCCACCTCCTCCTCCCAGCCGGCGGCCACCAGGCCGCTGGCGGAAGCTGCCAGCAGCAGCAGGAAGGCGGCGACGACCGCCAGCGCGGCCATGGCCACGCGGTCGGCCCGCAGGCGGCGCCAGGCCAGCAGCCACAGTCCCGCCGAATCATGAACAGTATGCATGCGCGGTCCTTACTTGAGCTGCACGCGCGGATCGACAGCCTGGTACAGCAGATCGGTCAGCAGGTTGAACACCATGGTCGCCACGGCGACATAAACGGTAATGGCTTTGATCACCGGGAAGTCGGAGCGCTCCACCGCCAGGATCACTTCGCGCCCGATGCCCGGGATGCCGAAGAAGCGCTCCAGCAGGAAGGCGCCGATCAGCATGGCCGGCAGGCTCGCCATCAAGTGCGTGATGATGGGGATGGCCGCATTGCGCAGCACATGCACCCACATCACGCGCCGTTCCGGCAAGCCTTTGGCGCGCGCCGTGCGCACATAGTCCTGCCCCACCTCATCCAGCACGAAGCTGCGGTACAGGCGCAGGGTCGGCGCCAGCGACACGGCCAGCCCGATCAGGATCGGCAGCGCGGCAAAGCGCAGGTTGTCCAGCAGCCCCGTGCCCCAGCCCTGCACCGGGAACCAGCCGGCCTGGTAGGCCAGCCAATACTGGAACACGATGATGTAGACCAGGATCGACACCGACATGCCCACCGTGCACAGCACCATCAGCGCGCGGTCGGCCAGCGAGCCGCGCAGGAAGGCCACCGCCAGCGCCAGCGCAATGCCGAGCACCGTCTCCAGCACCGTCAGCGGCACCAGCACCGTAAGCGAAGGCCCGAGGCGGGTCGCGATAATGTCGGCCACCGGCTCGCCGGTGGCCCAGCTCTGGCCGAAATCGAAGGTCGCCACCTGCTGCAGGAAAATCCACAGCTGCACGTGCCAGGGCTGGTCGACGCCCAGCTGGCGCCGGATATTCTCGATGCTGGCCGCATCCGACATCTTGCCGGCCAGGATATAGGCCGGGTCGCCGCCAACCCAGTTGAACAGCACAAACACCAGCAGCACCACGCCCAGCAAGGTGGGCAGCATCTGCCACAGGCGGCGTATCAAGTAGGCGAACATGTGTTGCAAATTTCCATAAGTGCTTTACGTAGTGCTGTTTCGCAAAAGAGACGAATCGTCCAAAAATTGTATCGCCGGCCAGTTTTCATTTGACGCAATCTTAGCCGAAATGATCTCATGTTTTCCGGTAGAAACTATAGGGAAATGGTTTCTCCAAAGGGAGCACTCAAGCAGTAGTCATAAGCTGTAGCTCGTTTTTTGGTACAAACTTGGAGAAGAAACATGATGGAAAAGATCATGGCTCGTTCCGTGCGCCTGGTGTTTGCCGGCGGCATGGTGGCCAGCCTTGCCGTACCAGCGCTCGCACAGGATGCGAACGCGCCGTTGCAACGTGTGGAGATCACCGGCTCGAGCATCAAGCGCGCCACCCAGGAAACCGCCTCGCCCATCCAGGTCATCAGCAAAGAAGACCTGATGAAGTCCGGCAAATCCACCGTCGCTGAATACCTGCAGACCCTGACCGTCGACGGCGCCGGCTCGCTGCCGACCGGCTTCGGCAACGGCTTTGCCGCCGGCTCCACCGCCATCTCCCTGCGCGGCCTGGGCGCCACCTCCACCCTGGTACTGCTGAACGGCCGCCGCATGGCGCCGTTCGCCCGTGCCGACGACGGCCAGAAGAGCTTCACCGACCTGTCCACCGTGCCGATGCAGATCGTCGAGCGCATTGAGATCCTGAAAGACGGCGCCTCCTCCACCTACGGTGCGGACGCGATTGCCGGCGTGGTCAACATCATCCTGCGCAAGGACTTTGAAGGCCTGCAGCTGAAAGGCGATACCGGCATGTCGCGCTACAGCGACGGCAAGCAGCACAAGGCCTCGCTGACCTATGGCCAGGGCAACCTGGATGACGACAAGTACAACTGGGTCGCCAACGCCGAGTTCTTCAAGTCGGACCGCCTGAAAAACAGCGACCGCAAGGACCGCGCCTACATCGGCCGCGGCGACCTGCGCCCATGGGGCTTCCCGGTCGGCACCCAGTTCGCTGGCGGCTTCATCGCCGGCAACAACAATGCCAACGTCAACAACCCGGCCGGCGCCATCCGCAACCCGGCCACCAACGACTATGTCACGCTGCCTGGCTGCGAGAACCTGACCGCCACCAAGGACCAGACCGGCGCCAAGGGCGGCTGCCTGTGGCACCACGACCAGTTCCGCGACATGCAGCCGGAAATCGAGTCGATGAACCTGTACACGCGCGGCACCTGGCAGGTCAACAGCGACACCCAGGTGTACGTGGAAGCGGGCTTCTCCAAGCGCGACACTTCGTTCACCATGATCCCGCCGCACGTGAGCCCGACCGTCGCCTTCCCGCCCAACGCGTCCAACCCGCTGGGCTACGTCAACTACAGCAACCTGGCGCTGCTGGGCGCGACCCACCCGCAGAACCCGTACGGCGTGGCGACCCGCCTGCGGTATGTCGCCTTCGACATTGGCCCGCAGGTCCGTACCGCCAACAATGAATTCCAGCGCTACGTGGCGGGCATCAAAGGTTCGCTCTCCGGCTGGGATTACGATGCCGGCCTGACCCACTCCAAGTCCAAGCTGCACCTGGACTACAGCAATATGCTGAACATGAAAGTGCTGCGCGCGGCGCTGGGCGACCCGACCTCGCAATACTTCCCTTACTACATCGGCTCGCAGGCATCGAAGAACCCGGCTTCGCTGTACCAGGCCCTGGTGACCAACGCCATCTCCGACTCGACCACCCAGCTGGACGTGGTGGACGTGCACGCTTCGCGCGAGCTGATGCAGCTGCCGGGCGGCGCCCTGGGCCTGGCGCTGGGCGCCGAGCACCGCCGCGAGAAAGTCGACAACCCATCGCTGTCCGGCACCAGCGACGGCTCCATCAACGCTTCCTACGTGGCCGCCTTTGGCGACAGCAAGGTGAGCGCGGTGTTCGCCGAATTGCTGGCACCGGTGTGGCCGGGCGTCGAGCTGAGCGCGGCCGTCCGCTACGACAAGTACGACAACTTCAACTCCACCACGCCGAAGGCTGGCTTCAAGTGGACCCCGGCCAAGAACTTCGCGCTGCGCGGCACCTATACCGAAGGCTTCCGCGCCCCAGGCCCGGCCGAAGGCAGCCCGCTGTCGCAGTCGACCGGCACCTCCACCGTGATCGACCCGATCCGCTGCCCGGGCGGCAAGCCGGCAGCGGGCGGCGCCACGTCCACCGATTGCGGTATCCCGGTGGCGGCGGTGAAGGTCGGCAGCACGGCGCTGAAGCCGGAAACCTCGAAGGGTTCGACCCTGGGCATCGTCTGGGATCCGTTCGACGGCACCAGCCTGGCGCTGGACGCCTGGAAGATCAAGCGTTCCAACGAAATCAACCCGCTGCCGTACAACGAAGCGGCCGCCCTGCCGACCGCGATCCGTAACGACAACAACCTGGTGGTCAATGGTGTCGTGGTGCCGAACTCGGGTACCCTGGTGCTGACCCAGGCGCCCTACCGCAACTCCAGCTTCACCGAAGTGAGCGGTATCGACCTCGACATCAAGCAGCGCGTGCGCCTGGGCGACTACGGCCGCCTGAACCTGGGCCTGGTGTGGACCCACACCGCGTCCTGGAAGCGCCACGAGTCGGCCACCACCGTCTACCAGTACGCTGGCACCCACGGCAACTGCGATACCTCGAACTGCGCCGGCACGCCGAAGAACAAGGGCACCATCAATGCCTCCTGGGATATCGGCAGCTGGAACCTGACCGGTAACGTCAACTACCGCGACAGCATGCAGAACGTCTACTTCGCCGGCGGCCTGTGCGCATCGACCCTGGCCGATGGCAGTGGCGCACCGGGCGCTTGCAAGATCGCCTCGTTCACCACGCTCGACCTGTCGGGCCGTTACAACTGGAACAAGCAGCTGACCCTGTTCGCTTCCATCAATAACGTGACCGACAAGATCGCTCCGCTCGATCCGCTGACTTATGGCGGCCTGAGCTACAACCCGATGGATGCCACCGGTGCGATCGGCCGTTACTTCAAGATCGGCGCGCAGTACAAATTCTTCTGATCCCATAACCTGGGGTTCTGGCAAAAACGGCACCTCGGTGCCGTTTTTGCTTTTTATTGTTTCGGTTTGTTTCAGATTAGCAAGTTCGTATTGCCTTGGAAGCTCATCAATGGTTTGATACACGTCCCATTAATTTAGTAATGAGATTTTCAGCAATGATGATTGAGAAAGCCCTGTCTCGCTCCCTGCGCCTGATGTGCGCGGGCAGCTTGGCAATCAGCAGCATCTCCGCTTTCGCCCAGAATGCGGCTCCAGAAGCACCAATGCAGCGCGTGGAAATCACCGGTTCGAGCATCAAGCGCATCGCCGCCGAATCCTCGCTGCCGGTGCAATCGTTTAGCCAGAAGGACATCCAGAAGACCGGCGTCTCCACGGTCACCGACTTCATCCAGCAAATTCCGGCCATGCAGGGCTTCTCCGTGGCGGCTGACTCGGTCGGCGGCGGCGGCGGCGGCGTGACCACCGCCTCCATCCACGACATCGGCGCGGCCTACACCCTGGTGCTGCTGAACGGCCGCCGCATCGCGCCGGCCAATTCCGGCACCACCATCGACCTGAACTCGATCCCGCTGTCGGCTATCGAGCGCGTGGAAGTGCTGACCGACGGCGCCTCCGCCCTGTACGGCGCGGACGCGATCGCCGGCGTGGTCAACTTCATCCTGAAAAAAGGCGCCAGCGACTGGGAAATCAAGGCCAAGTACGCGCGCCCTGAAGCGAGCGGCGGCGCCAGCAACTCGGTATCGCTGAGCAAGGGCTTCGGCGACATCGACGACGACGGCTACAGCGTGTTCTTCTCCGTCAGCCACGACGAGCAGAAGCAGCTGAAGGCGTCGCAGCGCGACTTCGCCAGGACCGGCATCGTCAACTTCACCGACCCGGCCACCGGCAAGGCACTGCAGTTCATCAACGGTTCGCCGCGCGCGCTGCCGGCCAACGCCGGCGTGAGCTACGAAGTGATCGACCCGGCCACCGGCAAGCCAGTGGAAAAAACCCTCAACCTGAACCCGTACGCGCTGGCCCACGGCAGCAAGTGCGCCTCGTTCAACGCCGACTTCTACGGCGACGGCAACTGCTACTTCGACAGCGCCTCCACCATCGAGATCAACCCGAAATCGGAGCGCAACGGCCTGTTCTCCTCCGGTAAGCTGAAGCTGGGCCAGACCGGCCTGCAAGGGTTCTACGACCTGGCCTACACCGAAGCGAAGATCGTCGCCTCCATCGCGCCTTACCCGGCTGATTTCTCGATCGCCAAGGGCTCCGCGCTGTACAACAAGCACATCAAGCCACACCTGACCGCCGAACAGGATGCCGGCGTGACCTCCGTGGTCGCCAAGTACCGCCTGTACGAGATGGGCAACCGCACCTACGACTACGGCACCAAGGCCACCCACCTGGTGGCTGGCGTGGAAGGCCCGGTCGCCGGCTGGGACGTGAACTCGGCCCTGACCTACTCCAAGAACAAGCAGACCCAGAAATACGTCGGCGGCTTCCCGCTGGCCGACAAGTTCCAGGCCGCGATCGACGCCGGCACCATCGACCCGTTCAGCTACGGCCTGGGCGAAATGCCGCAAGCCATGCGCGACACCCTGCTGGGCACCGGCTTCTCCGGCACCTACAACACCCAGACCGTGGAAATGAAGGGCTGGGATGGCCGCGCCTCGCGCGAAGCGTTCAAGCTGCCGGGCGGCGCCGCCCAGATCGGCGTGGGCGCGGACTTCCGCAACACGTCCTACAAGGTCAACCAGGCCGACGTGGCGAAAAATGCCCAGATCCTGTTCGACAACCCGCAAGTGGACAGCGCCTACGAGCGCAACAACTTCGGCGCGTACACCGAGCTGAACCTGCCAGTCACCAAGGAACTGGAAGTGACCGGCTCGGCACGTTACGACCAGATCGGCGCCATTGACAACAACCTGACCGGCAAGAAAGTCGGCAGCAAGGAAAACGCCGCCACCTGGAAAGTCAGCGCCAAGTACGCCGCCGCCAAGAACCTGCTGTTCCGCGCCGCGGCCGGCACCGGCTTCCGCGCCGCCTCGATGCAGGAAATCGCCGGCCCGCTGGAAGACTGGGGCGTCACGGGCGGCAACTACCAGTGCCCGCTGACCGGCGCCATGTCCGGCCACCCGCTGGCCTCCTACTGCAACGGCGTGGTGCGCCAGCAGTTCGAAGCCTTCCAGGGCGGCAACCCGGACCTGAAGCCTGAGAAATCCAAGCAGTGGAGCCTGGGCACCGTCTTCGAGCCAACCAGCAAGCTGTCGATGTCGTTCGACCTGTGGAACGTGGAAATCCGCGACCAGGTGACCGCCGTGTCCGAAGGCCTGATCTTCGGCGACCCGGCCAAGTACGCCAACCTGTTCACCACCAAGCACATCAGCTCGACCGGCAAGGACGTGCTGGCCATCAAACTGCTGCCGATCAATATCGGTAAGGTGGAAAACCGCGGCATCGACTACGACCTGACCTTCAAGGACAAGCTGTACGGCGGCAAACTGACCAGCCGTCTGGCCGGCACCTACCTGATGCGTTCGCGTTACACCACCCCGGGCACCGACGACCAGTGGGAGACCAGCCTGAACCGCTACGGCTCGAACGACAAGGTCAGCTTCCGCCACGTGGTGCGCGCCACCACCAGCTTCGAGAAGGACAAGTGGACCCACACCCTGATCGCCGCCTACCGCAACGGCTACACCGACAAGGAACAGTCGGCGGATGACTGCTCGGTGATCGTGGCCGGCCAGCCGGGCGAATGCTATGGCATCACCCTGCAGGTGCCAAGCTACACCACCTTCGACTTCCAGACCGCTTACCGCGCCTCGGCGCAGCTGGAAATCACCGGCGGCATCACCAACCTGTTCGACCGCGACCCACCGTTTACCCTGCGTAACACCGGTTCGCACCAGGTCGGCTACAACCCATCCTACTCGTCGGCCCTGGGTCGCCAGTTCTACCTGAGCGCATCCTACAAGTTCTAAGCATCCTGGCCCCCGCGCCAGCTGGTCCCCGCCCGCGCAAGCCGGCGGGGATTTTTTTCGCCGGGCCCGGCGTGCCGCCACGCGCCGCGCTGCCTTACTGGCAATTGTGTAGCGAAATTGTCACACTTCACCCATCGGCAATAAGCTGCATCTATGCAAGTAATAACAAGTCAAGTTATTCACTAACGACCATTTACTTCGCCCATCTTCGCGCATAACCCGGATATTTCCGCGATTGCTTTCGCACGCGCGTACGCGGGAAAGGAAAGTTGTCTGGACCATTTGGCAGCGATTTACGGTTGACACACTTTGTTCGCGAGTGATTTGATGAACGCGGACGAAAGTCGGACATCACAAATGAACCATTTTCGGCCACATAAAAATGACGGTCCCGTACCGGGCCTTAAACTGTAGTGTAATTCTTGGGAGTAACAAAGATATGTTGAAGGAAACCATCCTGTCGCGCTCGGTCCGTGTGATCTGCGCTGGTGGCCTGGCGCTCGGCATGACCATGGCAAGCGCGCAGGAAATCCAACGAGTGGAAATCACCGGTTCCTCGCTGAAGCGTGTGGACTCTGAGACCGCCCTGCCGGTTCAAGTGCTGAGCAAAGCTGAAATCACCCGCACCGGCGCAACCAGCACCCAGGAACTGCTGAACAGCGTGTCGGCCCTGTCGTCCGCTGGCGGCACCAACAACGCTACCGGCGCCGGTAGCTCCACCTACGGCCTGTCGTCGATCTCCCTGCGCGGCCTGGGCGATGAGCGTACCCTGGTGCTGGTCAACGGCCGCCGCCTGGCTGCCTTCGCTGGCGGCGGCGGTGCAGCCGTCAACGTCAACGTGATCCCGCTGGCCGCTATCGAGCGCGTGGAAGTGCTGAAAGACGGCGCCTCCGGCGTGTACGGCTCCGACGCCGTGGCAGGCGTGGTCAACTTCATCCTGAGCAAGAGCTTCGAAGGCATCGAAGTCGGCGCAGGCTATGGCACCCCAACCGAAGACGGTGGCGGCCAGAACAACAAGTTCACCATCACCGCCGGTTTCGGCAACCTGGCTGAGAAGAACTACTCGGCTGTGATCTCGGCTTCCGTCGAAAACGAAAAAGCCCTGTACGGCTCCGAGCGCGATTTCGCCAAGAACGGCGTGCGCCCACCATACTTCGTCAACGGCGCCACCGGCCACGGCAACATCGAAGGCGGTATCGACCTGTCCAAGCCTTACCCGAACGAGCGTATCCCTGGCTTCGGTAACAGCCCAGGCACCGGCTACGGCAACCCGCTGGCCGCAGCCGGCAAGTGCGCCGACATCAATATGTTCAAGAACCCGACCAACAGCACCAAGAACGCGCCATACTGCACGTTCGACAGCGCACCGTTCGTCGGCCTGATCCCTAAGCGTGAACTGAAGAACCTGACCGGTAACTTCACCCTCAAGCTGAACGACGACCACCAGCTGTTCGCCGATGCGCTGTACTCGGAAAGCACCGTGACCCAGCGCTTCCAGGGTTCGCCACTGCGCCGTTCCTTCCTGGAAACCGACGCTGAGTTCCAGAAGCAAGGCGTACAGCCTTCCCTGCTGCTGTTCCCAAGCAACCCAGTGTACCAGTCGATCGCTGTGCCTTACCTGCAAAGCCTGGGCGGCGCCGCTGCGGCACTGATCGGCCAGCCGCTGGCGATCACCAGCCGCGTGTTCGACTTCGGCCCACGTACCAGCCTGGACAAAGCCAAGCAGTCGCGCTTCGTGGTTGGCGCCAAGGGCACCGTCATGGGCCAGGACTACGAAGTAGCCCTGACCAAGAACGTCTCCAAGCTGAACGGTTCGGTGCCTGACGGTTACTTCTCGCAAGTGAAGTACGCCAAGATCATCAACGACCCGGCCAACAACTGGAACCCATGGGCGGCAGGCGCGGTGCAGACCGGCGCCCTGGCGACCAAGCTGCAGGAAGCCAAGTACACCGGCGACACCCTGAACGCCAAGTCCGAGTCCACCCTGTTCGACGGCAAGATCGCCGGCGACCTGCCGACCCTGGCCGGCATCACCGGCCAGTACGCGGTCGGCGCGCAGTTCCGCGACGAGAAGTACAAGACCACCCCAAGCGCTGCACTGGAATCCGGTGACATCGCCGGCCTGGGCGGTTCCGTACCTCCAGTCGACCGTTCGCGCAAGATCAAGTCGGTCTTCGGTGAAGCCAACTTCCCAATCCTGAAGACCCTGGACGTTGGCGCCGCAGTGCGCTTCGACGACTACAATGACGTCGGCAACAGCACCAACTACAAGGCCAACGTGCGTTGGCAGCCTGTGAAGTCGGTCCTGGTGCGTGCATCGGCCGGTTCGGGCTTCCGCGCTCCAACCCTGACCGACCTGTGGCAGCCACAGACCACCGGCACCTCGGCCGCCTTCGACGATCCAGCGACCGGCCAGACCGACCTGCAGGTTAACGCCCTGTCCGGCGGTAACCCAGGCCTGCGTCCGGAAGAGTCGCGCCAGAAGTCGATCGGCCTGGTACTGTCGCCGATCAACAACCTGACCGTTGGCTTCGACTGGTTCCACGTCAAGGTCACCGACATCCTGGCCACCCCATCGGCCCAGGAAGTGGTGTCCCGCTTCCGCGCTGGCGACCCAGCGTACAAGAACCTGGTCACCCTGGACGGCAACGACATCGACCGCATCATCACCACGCTGAACAACACCGGCAGCGCTGACGTGAAGGGTCTGGACGTGTTCGCCCAGTATCGCCTGAACACCTCGGTAGGCCGCTTCGACATCGCTCTGAACGGTACCTACATGGACCAGTACGACCAGACCAGCCCAGGCGGCGCGCTGTCGAAGAAAGTCGGCAAGCTGGTTGACGCCGACGGCGCCCCAGTGCTGGGTGCTGACGACGGCGGCGTGGTGCTGCGCTGGAAGCATGCCCTGTCCACCACCTGGACCCAGGGTCCATGGGCTGTGACCTTCACCCAGAACTTCACCAAGCGTTACGAAGCAGGCAATGACATTGAAGGCAACCGCACCTTCATCCCATCGTCCGCCCTGTACGACCTGAACGTGAACTGGAAAGCATGGCGCTCCCTGGTCATCAACGCCGGCGTGCGTAACCTGTTCAACAAGGAACCAGCGATCTTCGTTCCTGTGTCGAACCAGTTCCAGAACGGCTACGACGTGACCCAGTACGACCCACGCGGCCGCTTCGTGTACGTGTCGGCTAACTACACCTTCAAGTAATCCCCCCCCGGGAACTTGAAACATAAAACCCCGCCGGATCGCTCCGGCGGGGTTTTTTATTGTGCGAAAAAATGGGGACGTACCCCATTTAAATGAATCGCTTAAATGGGGTACGTCCCCATTTTTTTTCAGTCGCCGCGCAGGCGGCGCTGGCGCACGGCGGCGGCCAGGTTCTCCAGTACCTGCACGCTGGTGTCCCAGTCGATGCAGCCGTCGGTGATCGACTGGCCGTAGGTCAGTTCCTTGCCCGGCACCAGGTCCTGGCGGCCAGCCACCAGGTGCGATTCCACCATCACGCCGACGATGCGGGTGTCGCCGCTGGCGACCTGGCCGGCGATGTCGGCGCACACCGGCACCTGGTTTTCCGGCTTCTTGGAGGAGTTGGCGTGCGAGGCGTCGATCATCAGGCGCGCTGCCAGGCCGTAGCCGGCAATCGCCTTGCACGCTTCTTCCACACTGGCGGCGTCGTAGTTCGGCGTTTTGCCGCCGCGCAGGATGATGTGACAGTCTTCATTGCCATTGGTCGATACGATTGCCGAGTGGCCGCCCTTGGTGACCGACAGGAAGTGGTGCGGCTGCGAGGCGGCCTTGATCGCCTCCACTGCAATCTTGGTGTTGCCGTCGGTGCCGTTCTTGAAGCCGACCGGGCACGACAGGCCCGAGGCCAGTTCGCGGTGCACCTGCGATTCGGTGGTGCGGGCGCCGATCGCGCCCCAGGCGATCAGGTCGGCGATGTATTGCGGGCTGATCACGTCCAGGAACTCGGTGCCGGCTGGCAGGCCCAGTTCGTTGATGTCGCGCAGCAGCTCGCGCGCCATGCGCAGGCCGTCGTTGATGCGGAAGCTGTTGTCCATGTACGGGTCGTTGATCATGCCCTTCCAGCCCACGGTGGTGCGCGGCTTTTCGAAGTAGACGCGCATGACGATTTCCAGGTCCCCCTTCAGGCGCTCGCGCAGCGGCGCCAGGCGGCGCGCATATTCCATCGCCGCCTTCGGGTCATGGATCGAGCACGGGCCAACCACCACCATCAGGCGGTCGTCCTGGCCGTGCAGGATGCGATGCAGGGCGACGCGCGCTTCGGAAGCGGTCTTGGAGGCCGCCTCGGTGCAGGGAAATTCGCGGATCAGGTGCGACGGTGGCGTCAGCTCCTTCATTTCACGAATGCGCAGGTCGTCGGTACGTTGCATGATGGTTTCTCCTGGGACTTGAAAACGTTTATGTAAAAAAAAACCGCCATTTCTGGCGGTTTCTTTGGTATCTGCTGGGATCTCGTTTTTGCTGCTACGTGAACCGGCCGCTACTCCACCGCCTTTGGGTTGGAATTGCTAAAGTAAAAAAAGCCGGTAAAGAAGTGCAGGTGCATTGTCGAGTTCCAATGATTTCGATCCACTATAGCAACAGTTACCACCTAATGCAAGCGAGGCGTTAGGCGCGGCGGCGGGCGCCGGCCAGGCCCAGCAGGCCCAGGCCGAACAGCGCCAGCGTGCCCGGCAGCGGGACCTCGACCGGCTTGGTGCCGCCCAGGGCGCTGATATACACCGTGGTGTCCAGCGCCGAGTCGCCGCGGTCGCCGATGATGAAGGTCAGGGTGTGCGCCACGCTGGTGTCCAGGCCCGACAGCGAGAAGGTCTGGGCTGGCGAGCAGCCGTTGCTGCCGGCTGGGCACAGGACGCCATCCAGCTCGGTGCCGGCAATCGCCGCCATCGACGGGTGGTCGATATTCACCGGCTTGCCGCCGACGAAGGCGATGTTCACGCCATCGATCAGCAGGCCGAAGGCATCCACAAACTCGCCCACGTATTCCGGGAACTCCTCCGAACCAAACACGGTATTGAAGAACACGCTGCCGGTGGTGGTGGTGAAGTTGATGGTCAGTTCCGTCACGTCGAAGTAGCTGGAATTGCCGCCAATCTGCGACAGGGTCGCTTGCTGCGCAGCAGTGCCTGCCACACCAAAGGAGGTCGATTTACCGGTGACGTTGTTGGGGCCGTCAGCGTAATCGCGCACATCACCGGTCGACAGGATGATGCCGCCGCCGATGCCATAGGTGCCGCTGGCATTGGTGAAGGTGCCGGTCGAGCGGTCGTGCCCGCTCAGCGTGACGCTGTTGATGGTGAAACCGGTCGAGCCGGCGGCGGCGGCGCTGGCCAGCGCATTGGCATCGGTATTCAGGCTGGCGACAATTGCGTGCGCCGGGGTGGCGGCGAGCAGCGCGCCAAAGGACAAGGTGAGGCTGGCGATCAGGTTGAACGGCTTCATGTATTTCCCTTCGGATTTAAATTCCCGGGGAGGGAGCAAAATACATGCCAGTCTGATAAGTAACTGTTTTAATTAATGTTACCTCACGGCCAACAGTGGCAAGTGTACAAGTTTCCGACACTAACTTGCATGTTGCATGTAGATGCTTCCACGCAACAAACCGCGCCCGGCCCCGCGCATTTTCAATCGTGCGTTGATGCCGCTCAAATAGAATCGCTTCAGCCGTTGCAAGTCCGGCAACAACGGTGCTTACATCGGCCCTGGCCTAACTACCGAGGAGAGATTGATGACCCGTTCCATCCTGGCAGCACTGGGCGCCTTGGCCGCCCTGCCCGCCCTGGCGCAGCAACAGCAGGCTCCTGAAGAAAAAATGATCCGTGTCGAAATCACGGGTTCTTCCATCAAGCGGCTGGTCTCTGAAACGTCCCAGCCCCTGTCCGTTTTCAAAGCCGAAGAATTCGCCAAGCAGGGCCTGACCACGGCGCAGGAAGTGCTGGAGCGCATTCCCGCCAACCAGGCCAGCGTCGGCGCCGGCAATGTGGTGGGCGGCAACCTGAGCGGCCTGCCGACCGGCGGCCAGGCGGTGGCCGACTTGCGTGGCCTGGGCGGCGACAAGACCCTGGTGCTGCTGAACGGACGCCGCATCGCCAACCATCCCTACGACGGCGCCAGCGTCGACCTGAACGTGATCCCGGTGGCGGCGCTGGAACGGGTCGAGGTGCTGCGCGACGGCGCCTCCGCCATCTACGGCACCGATGCGATCGGCGGCGTCATCAACTTCATCACGCGCCGCTCGGTGACCAGCACCACGCTGACGCTGGAAGGCATGCTGCCGCGCGAGAGCGGCGGCAAGGAGCGCCGCGCCAACGTGGTGACCGGCTATGGCGACCTGGAGCGCGACGGCTGGAACGTCATGGGCGTGCTGGACTGGCAGAAGCAGGACGTGCTGACATCGCAGCAGCGCGACTTCTCCGCCACCGGCGTGATCCCGGCGCGCGGGCTGGAGCTGACCTCCGGCACCACCTTCCCCGGCAACTACTTCGATCCCGGCACCGAGAAGCAAGGCAATCCCGGCTTTGCCGCCGGCTGCAACCCGCCCTTCTCCGTGCCGCGGGCATCCAACGGCACCTGCCGCCAGGACTACACGCGCCTGATCGACAACCTGCCCGAACAGGACCGCCTGGTCGCGTTCGGCAAGGCCACCATCAAGCTCAATGCCGACACCAGCGCCAGCCTCGAATACCTGCACTCGCGCAACAAGGTCGTATCGCGCACCGCGCCGCCGCCGCAGACCGACCTGGTGCTGCCGGCCAGCAGCCCCTATTACCCCGGCAATGCCGGCGGCGTGCCGGCCCAGCCCGGCCTGTCCGGCCAGCCGCTGTTCGTCAACTGGCGGCCGCTGGAAGCGGGCCAGCGCCGCATCAACTCGCGCGGTGAAGGCGACCGCCTGGTCGCTACCCTGGAAGGCCTGGCGGCAGGCTGGGACTACAAGGCGGGCCTGAACCACTCGGTCAGCAAGTCGGAAGAGGACTTCACCGGCGGCTATGTGCAGGATGCCGGCTTCGCGGCCGGCGTGCGCAACGGCATCCTGAACCCTTTCGGCCTGCAGAATGAAGCGGGGCGCCAGTACCTGCAAAGCGTGGCCCTGCGCGGCAAGGTGCAGGACGCCAAGAACAAGGCCACCACGGTCGACGCCAAGGCGTCGCGCGACCTGATGCCGCTGGCCGGCGGCGCCATGGCAGTGGCGCTGGGGGCGGAATTCCGCAAGGAGGATGCCGACTTCAATGTGAACCGCGACATCGCGGGCCAGGCCGCCAGCTCCGGCCTGTCGGGGTCCCTGTCCAAATCCGGTTCGCGCAATGTGAAGGCGCTGTATGGCGAATTGAGCCTGCCCTTCATCAAGGACCTCGATGTGCAGGCCGCCGTGCGCTACGACCATTACAGCGACGCCGGCAGCACCACCAACCCGAAACTGGGCGTGCGCTACCAGCCCACCGCGCAGGTGGTGCTGCGCGCCTCGGCCTCCACCGGCTTCCGCGCGCCAACCCTGTTCGAGAAAAACGCGCCGCAGTCGAAGAACGACACCAGCAATTCCTATAACGACCCGATCCTGTGCCCGAACGGCGTGCCGCAGCCTGGCGCCAACCCGCTGCGCGATTGCGACCTGCAGCAGTTCAAGCTCCAGGGCGGCAACCCGAACCTGACGCCGGAGAAGTCGAAGACCTTTTCCTTTGGCGCGGTGTTCGAGCCGATGCGCAACGTGACCCTGGCGCTCGACTACTGGAATATCAAGGTGAAGGACAAGATCGGCGCGCTGCCGGAGCAGACCATCTACGGCAACTATCCGAAGTACAAGGACCGCTTCCTGCGCAATCCGGACGGCTCGCCGTTCGCCATCCTGGACCTGAACGAAAACCTGGGCCGCGTGCGCACCGACGGCATCGACCTGAGCGCAACGGTAAGCAGCGGACGCACCGACTTCGGCAGCTTCACCTTCACGCTGGATGGCACCTGGGTCCACAACTACGAGTACCAGAACGAGCGCGATGGCGCGTACACCCAGAACGTGGCGACCTATGGCGACAACGGGCCGATCATGCGCTGGCGCCACAACGCGGCGCTGACCTGGCGCCACGGCGACTGGGGCGCGACCCTGTCGCAGAACTATAAGACCGGCTACACCGACCAGAACCTGGTGGCGGCGCAGTACTTCAACGAGGTGGATTCTTACCAGCTGTGGAACCTGTCGGCCACCTACAGCGGCTGGAAGGGCCTGACCCTGACCGGCGGCGTGAAGAACCTGTTCGACAAGGACCCGCCATTCACCAACCAGGGCACGGTGTTCCAGAAGGGCTACGACCCGCGCTATTCGGACCCGATCGGCCGCGCCCTGTACTTCCGCGCAGCCTACACCTTCTAAAGCAGGAAACCAGGGCCTGGCCCCAGGGTCGGGCCCTGGCCTTCCGCCTTCCCGTTCCTTACTCTCCCTTGATCAGGCTGGCAACCTTGGTGGTGATGATGTCCACCGCCGGCCCGTTCGCCCCATGCGGCAGGATCACGTGCGCATGGCGCTTGGTCGGTTCGATGAACTGCTTGTACATCGGCCGCACCGTTTCCATGTACTGGTTGATCACGCTCTCCGTGCTGCGCCCGCGCTCCGCGATATCGCGCTGCAGGCGGCGGATAAAGCGCACGTCGGCCGCCGTATCGACGAAGATCTTCAGGGACATCTGCTTGCGCAGGTCCGCATCGTACAGGGCGAACAAGCCCTCGATCACGATCACCGGCGCCGGCTTGACGGTAATGGTTTCGGTGGTGCGGTTATCCTGCGCAAAATCGTACACCGGCATCTCGATCGACTCGCCCGCGCGCAGCTTCTGCACGTGCTCCACCATCAGCGGCCAGTCGAATGCGTCCGGGTGGTCGTAGTTGACCTTGCGCCGGTCCTCGGGCGCCATATGGGTCTGGTCCAGGTAGTAATCGTCCTGCAACACCACGGACACCACCTCCGAGCCGAAGGACTTCAGCACCTCGCGGGTGACGGTGGATTTGCCGCTGCCGCTGCCGCCTGCGACCCCAATCACGAAAGGTTTATTGCTCGAATTGTTCATGTGATGTCCGTCCCAGGCAAAAAAAACCGGGTATTTTACCCGGTCTTGGCACTGCACCCGCTTAAGCGGTCCCGCCGACTGTCACGCCGTCCAGGCGCAGGGTCGGCTGGCCGACGCCGACCGGCACGCTCTGGCCCTCCTTGCCGCACACGCCCACGCCCGGGTCCAGCTTCATGTCGTTGCCGATCATGGTGATGCGGTTCATCACATCCGGCCCGTTGCCGATCAGGGTTGCGCCCTTCACCGGATAGGTCACCTTGCCGTCTTCGATCATGTATGCCTCGGACGCCGAGAACACGAACTTGCCGTTGGTGATGTCGACCTGGCCGCCGCCGAAGTTCACCGCGTAGATGCCGTTCTTGACCGACGCCAGGATCTCGCCCGGGTCCTTGTCGCCGCCCAGCATATA
The DNA here is from genome assembly GCF_041914865.1 of Pseudoduganella sp. NCBI lineage: Bacteria > Pseudomonadati > Pseudomonadota > Betaproteobacteria > Burkholderiales > Oxalobacteraceae > Pseudoduganella > Pseudoduganella sp. Next base: position 44,734 of record NZ_JAYSCO010000001.1, read on the forward strand.
GGTGTTGGTCATGCGCGGCATCGGCAGGTGGGCGAACGATTCGCGGCGCGCATTGCCGGTCACGTTCATCTTCATCAGGCGCGCATTCATGGTGTCCTGGATATAGCCCTTCAGGATGCCGTCCTCGATCAGGGTGGTGCACTGGGTCGGGTTGCCCTCGTCGTCGATATTCAGCGAACCGCGGCGGTTGGCCAGGGTGCCGTCGTCGACCACGGTGACGCCCTTGGCCGCCACGCGCTCGCCGATGCGGCCGGAGAAGGTGGACGAGCCCTTGCGGTTGAAATCGCCCTCCAGGCCGTGGCCGATCGCCTCGTGCAGCAGGATGCCCGGCCAGCCAGGGCCCAGCACCACGGTCATCGGGCCGGCCGGCGCCGGGCGCGAATCCAGGTTCACCAGCGCCGACTTGACCGCGTCGGTGGCGTACTGGTCGAGCAGCGCATCGGTAAAGTAGCCGTAGTCGTAACGCCCGCCGCCGCCGGAGGAACCGACTTCGCGCCGCCCGTTCTGCTCCACGATCACGGTCACGGACACGCGCACCAGCGGGCGGATGTCGGCCGCCAGCACGCCGTCGCTGCGCACCACCAGCACCACATCGTATTCGCCGGCCAGGCCGGCCATCACCTGCACCACGCGCGGGTCCTTGGCGCGCGCCAGCTTTTCCACGCGCTCCAGCAGCTTGACCTTGGACGCCGCGTCGAGCGACACCAGCGGGTCGTTCGGCATGTACAGCGAACGGCCGCCGACCGGCGTCATCTTGCCCGCCACCTTGACCTTGCCGGCGCCGGCGCGCGCAATGGTGCGCGTGGCCGCCGCCGCGTCCAGCAGCGCGGTTTCGGAAATTTCATCGGAATAGGAGAAGGCGGTCTTGTCGCCCGACACGGCGCGCACGCCGACGCCCTGGTCGATCGAGAAGGAACCGGTTTTCACGATACCCTCTTCCAGGCTCCAGCCCTCGTTCTTGGTGAACTGGAAATACAGGTCGGCATAGTCGACCTTATGGGTGAACATGCTGCCCAGTGCTTTCAGCAGCTTGCTTTCGTCCAGGCCGAATGGCGTCAGCAGGATGTCTTTCGCTGCGGCCATGGCAGACAGGTTAGGGTCGAATGGTTTCATATTAGAAAAATTCTTTTGGATTGTACTTAGCCGGATTTTAGAGGATTCGGTGCTTCAGCGCAGGCAGGCTTTCACGCACGCCGTGCATGAACTGCGGGTCCAGCTCGCCCGCCACGACGCCCTCGCCTTCCGCCAGCACCGCCTTGACCTCGCCCCACGGGTCGATCAGCATGGAATGGCCCCAGGTGCGGCGGCCGTTGACGTGGCTGCCCCCCTGGGCCGCCGCCAGCACGTAGCACTGGTTTTCGATGGCGCGCGCGCGCAGCAGGATTTCCCAGTGCGCCTTGCCGGTGGTGTAGGTAAAGGCGGCCGGCACCACGATCAGGTCGAGCGGGCCCATGGCGCGGTACAGCTCGGGGAAGCGCAGGTCGTAGCAGACCGACATGCCGATCTTGCCCACCGCCGTTTCCACGGTGCCAACGGTCTTGCCCGGCACGATGGTGCGCGCTTCGTCGTAGGACTCGGTGCCCTTGCTGAAACCGAACAGGTGGATCTTGTCGTAACGGCCAACATGCTTGCCCTGCGGATCATAAACCAGTGTGGTATTGATCACACGCTCGGGATCGTCCGACGCCAGCGGCAAGGTGCCGCCCAGCAGCCAGATGCCGTGTTCGCGCGCCATGGACGCCATGAATTCCTGGATCGGTCCGCGGCCCAGCGCCTCGGCCCTGGCGACCTTGTCGCTGTCGCTCATGCCCATGATGGCCCAGTATTCCGGCAGCAGCACCAGCTGCGCACCGCCGGCGGCGGCTTGGCCGACCAGGCGGCGGGCGGTGGCAATGTTCTCTTCCACCACCGGGGTGGAAACCATCTGGATCGCGGCTACCTTACTGGCTGGATGGGTCATGGGGTCGGCTCCTTCGGTGTTTCAATCTTGGTGATGACCGGCGCCTTCCATGGCCCGGTCACCTGCATCTGGTAGGTCAGCGCCTTCATCATCGGCGCGCTCAGGAACAGCTGCGCCAGGTAGCTGCCCAGGCCAATCACCGGGTTCACCGCCAGCGCATACACCAGCGGCGCCGTGCCCAGGTTGACCTGCGGGATCACCACCACGCGCAGGTTGGTCGATTCGTTGGCGATGTCGGCCGTGCCGTCCATCAGCACCGTGGCCTGCACGCCGTGCATTTTCAGGTTGTCGGTCTTGACGATGCCGCGGTTAATGGTGGCGTTGGCGGTAATGCCGTCAAACTGCAAGCCTTCCGAGAACACGTCGGTGAACTCCAGCTTGAGCAGGCGCGGCAGCGCTTGCAGGCTCAGCACGCCGAGCAGCTTGGCCGCGCCCGGGTCCTGCTTCAGGAACTGGCCCTTCTCCACGTTCAGCGCCAGCGTGCCGGACAGGCTCGGGATATCGAGCGCATACGGCATGCCCTTCCAGTTGATATCGCCGCTCAGCTTGCCTTTGCCGTTGCGCAGCGTATCGGCAAAGCCGAAGCGCTCCAGCAGCTTGCCGGCGTTATGGATGTCCATATTGAAGTTGAGCGCCGTGTTGTGCTGGCCGTCCCTGGTCTGCCAGCGGCCGGTGCCGTGCACTTCGCCATCGGCATTGGCCAGCGACAGCTTGCTGATGCGCCATTCGCGCGCCGAGGTCACCAGCGCGTTATACGCCTGCAGCTCGAGCTGGCCGAGCGGACGGTTGAACCACTCCAGGCGCTCCACTTCGATATCCAGCGCCGGGATGGTGGGCGAGGTGGTCGAGCTTTCCAGCAAATCCTTCACTTCGGCCGCCTGCGATTCGGGAATGGTCAGCGAGGACAGGCGCGCCGTCACCTTGCCCACGCCCTTGCCGGTCGGCGACTCGCTCCACGTCACATAGCCGACGGCCTGCTGCGAATCGATGCTGGCCTGCCACACGCCTTTGCTGTGGGTGGTGCCGACCACTACATTGTCCAGCTTGCGCTCGCCCACAATCAGCTCGCTGGCGCGGGCCGCCATGGTTTCCGGCACCACGTACTGCGACACGTCGGCGCCTTCGGCAGCTGCCGTGCCGGCCGGCGCGGCGGCGCGCGGCTCGTTGCCGGCGATTTCACTGGCCAGCTCGATCCAGTGGTCGACATTGAGCGACTTCAGGCTGGCGTTGATCATCAGGCCGCTGTCCGGCTCCGGCGCCGGCAGGTTGACGCCGATGCCGCCGCTTTGCAGCTTCCACGGCCCCTTGTTGACGCGTTGGCGCTGGTAGCGCGCGGCATACGACTGGCCCAGCGTGATGCGGATATCGTCGCGCGCCACACCCTGCTCATTGGCGGCGCCACCGTTCAGCTGGAAGTGCAGCGGCATGCTGTCGGCCGCCGCCTTCTTCAGCGGCGCCGGGAAGTCGAAACTGGCGCCCTGCAGGCTGGAATCGATCGCCACTTCGTACTTGTGGTCGCGCGCGGTGATCAGGCCGCTGAACCTGGCGCTGCCGCCCAGGTGGTTGGCCAGGCGCTGCATGGCGGCCGACGGGTATTGCTTGCGCAAGCCGTCCACGCTGGCGCTGCCGCCGAGGCGCACCTGGATGCTGCCATCCTTCTGGCTGCCGCCGCTGACCGACAGCGGGCCGCCCAGCAAGGTGCCGCCCAGGTTGTTCAGGTTGACGCCCTTCTCATTGAATTCGATCTTGCCGGTGGCGCCCGCCACGGTCGGCATGTCGTGCCACAGCACCACGTCATTGCCCTGCAACTGCAGTGTCCCCTGCACTTTCGACTCGACCAGGCGCGCCAGCGGCAAGTTCAGTTTCAGCCCCAGCCGCGCATTGCCGGTCGCCGTGGTCTCGTCGGTAAAGTGGCCGATCCAGTCGATCACCGGGCTGGCCAGCACGTACTTGAGGAAATCCTGCATCGGGCCGCCCGCCGTGCCGTCGATTTCGAGCACGCTATCGTGGTGGTACAGGTCGGCGATCACCGCCTTCACATTGCTCAAGGCCAGGCCGCCGGTGCGCGCCGTATCGGCCTTGATCACCATGCTGGCACGGTCGAAGGCGATGCTGCCGCGGATCTTTTCCGCCAGCGGCCAGACCGGGCTCTTGCCATCCTTGGCGAAATGGCCCGGCTCGTAGTTCAGGCGGCCATCGACGATGCGGCCGGCAATGCGGAACTCGCCGCGCGCCTTGTCCGGCGTGCCGTCCTGGAACGGGAAGTGCGACAGGTCGCCGCGCAGGCGCAGCGTGGTGTCATGCAGTTTGCCGTCTTCCAGCGCGCCCACCAGCCAGTGGCGGGTGTGCTCGGGGGTTTGCCGGGGCAGGTAGCGGCCGATGCGGTTGATGGTGAAATTGTCGATGCTGCCGGCAAAATCCGATGTGCCGGGCCCCTTGGCGCCCGGGCCGCGCGGCAGTACGTGGCTGCCGACCAGCTTGAGCCGCATGCCGTCCTGCAGCAGGTCCAGCTGCTCCAGCTTGAGCGCCAGCTGTTTCGGGTCGGCCAGCGACCAGCTGCCTTTCAGCGCCAGCTGCTCGAACGCCAGCGGCGCATCGTCGAACCAGGCCGGCATGGCCAGGGTGAAGCCGGGCGCGTCGAGCGTCACGCTGCCGCCCTGCTCGCCCGCTTCCACATGGCCGCTCAGCTTATCGAAACCCGGCAGGTTGGGCAGGGCCGGCATCGGCAGCGCCTTGGCCGAACGCGCCACTGCCGGACGCGCCGCCAGCGGCTGCATGCCCAGCGCATCAAGGTCGGCGCGCAGCTTGTAATCCTTGGCCGCCGACAGCGGGCCGCGCCATTCGGCCACCAGGTTGCGTACGCGCCCGCGTGGCGCCGCCTCAGCCAGCAGGTCGCGCTGCGCCTGCGGCAGCGGCAGCCGGGTCGCCAGTTCGGACAGGATATTCAGGTCGAGCGAAGCAGCCTTCACCTCGGTCCAGGTGGCGACGCTGGCGGCCACCACGTGGCGCGCCGAGGCGGTGGTCGGCGCCAGCTCGACGCCGTCGCGCGTGCGCAGCGAAAAATCCTTCAGTTCCAGCGCGCGCGTCATCGCTGGCTGCGTACCGGGCCGGTTCACCAGGGTGGCGGCGCGGTCTTCGCTGGCGGACACGCGTCCGCGCAGGGCCGCCACATCGAGCTGCGGCAAATCGTGGCCCAGGGTCGCCACCACATTGTCCAGCGCGACATCGGCCGTGAAGGCGGTCGGCCGCGCCTGGTCGAGCGTGAGCCAGGCGCGCACGCCGCCGCTGGCCGACTTGACCTCGAGCGCGCCAGGCAGGTAGGGCTTCCAGGCCGCCAGGTCGGCGCGCCGCAGTTCGGCGTACAGCTCGCCCTTCCACAGCTTCACTTCCGACACGCGGGCAAACGGCTGGTGGCTGAAATCGGCGCGCACGTCGAGCGGCGCCGCCATGGCTGCCGGCGGCGTGGCGTGGAAGGCGAACTGGTGGCGCCGCCATTTGTTCAGCATCAGGGCGCTGACATTGTCCAGCTGCAGCGGCGGGCTGCCGCGCTGCAGGTCGGTCCAGGTGATGCGCCCTTCGCGCACCACCACCTCGCGCTGCGACAGCAGCCAGTCGGCGCTGCGGCCGTCGCCCTTGCGCTCCAGGTCGATATACATGCCGGCCGCGTACAGCTTGCCATCAGCTTCGCGCCGCAGCTCGACGTTGGGCCGGTGGAACTCCAGCGATTCGAAACGCAGGCCGGCCGCCGGCACGCTCCACCACGACAGCGTGGCCGACACGCTCGGCAGGTGCAAGGCTTGCTGGCCCTGGGCGTCGCGCATCACCACATCGCCCAGGATCAGCTGCGGGCGCAGGCCCTTCCAGGAAGCGTAAATGCGCGCCACGCTGACCTGCTTGCCCACCGCCTGGCTCGCCAGGCGCTCGATATCGGGCTTGTAGTGGTCAATGTTCGGCAGCACGACCCAGCGCAGGGCCAGGAACAGGATGGTGAAGGCGAAATACAGCAGCAGCGCCAGCTTGAGGGTGAAGCCCAGCACATGGTGGGTGGCCAGGTTCCAGAAGCGATAGGCGGCCCGCAGCCGATGCCAGCGCTGTTTCAGCGGGGCCTCGACTGCCTCAATTTGCTCCACCAGGTTGTCCTTCAATACGCTCAAGCCAGGCCCTTATCAATACAGCATTTTACCGCACCGTCCCTCTAAACTATGTTCCAATAGGAACAGTTTTGCAGCGTTTTTACACTCTCTCACACCTGTCAATGAGCCCTTCCGCCCTCGTTTCCGCTTCCCGCTTCTACCAGCGCTGGCTGGCCGCCGATCCATCCCGCCAGGCTAAGGTTGATTCCTTGGCGCAATTATCGCTTGCCTCGCTGGATTTTGCTGATGTTTTGGCAAGTGAACAGGGTGACCTGCCGCTGCAGCGCGGCATGCGCCGCCTGCGCAACCTGGTGCTGGCCACGCTGATCCGGCGCGACCTGGAGGGCAAAGCCGACCTGGACGAGGTGGTCACCACCATGACGCGCCTGGCCGATTTCGCCATCACGCGCCACCTGGCCGAGCTGGACGCGGCCATGCGCGCCAACCATGGCGTGCCGATCGGCCACGAGTCCGGCGCGGAGCAGCAGCTGATGGTGCTGTCGATGGGCAAAGGCGGCGGCGGCGAACTCAACGTTTCGTCCGACATCGACCTGATCTTCGTCTACCCGGAAGATGGCGAAACGGCGGCCGGCCCGGGCCAGCGCCAGCTCTCCAACCACGAATACTTTGTGCGGCTGGGCAAGCAGCTGATCGCCGCCATCGCCGAAATCACCGAGGACGGCTTCACCTTCCGCGTCGACATGGCGCTGCGCCCGAACGGCGCCTCCGGCCCGCTGGCGGCCAGCCTGGGCATGGTGGAGAACTACCTGATCGTGCAGGGCCGCGAATGGGAGCGCTACGCCTGGGTCAAGGCGCGCGCCGTGACCGGCCGCGCCGAGGACATCGCAGCGCTGGACGCGATCGTGCGGCCGTTCTGCTTCCGCCGCTACCTCGACTTCGGCGTGATCGACGCCATCCGCTCCATGCACGCCCAGATCCGCGCCGAAGTGGCGCGCCAGGAGCGCCTGCACCCGGAGCGCAGCCACAACGTCAAGCTGGGGCGCGGCGGCATCCGCGAAATCGAATTCCTGGCGCAGGTGTTCCAGCTGATCCGCGGCGGGCGCGACCCGCAGCTGCGCGGCCGTTCCACGCGCGGCACGCTGCGCCTGCTGCCGGACAAGGGCTTGCTGGGCGCCGACGTGGTGGCGCGCCTGCTGGACGCCTACACCTTCCTGCGCAACCTGGAGCACCGCCTGCAGTACATCGACGACGCCCAGACCCATACCCTGCCGGCCAGCGAGGCCGACCGCCTGGCCGTGGCGCAGATGATGGGCCTGCCCGACGTGGCCACGCTGATGGCCGACATGGACGCCCACCGCCAGTATGTGGCCGAACAGTTCGACGCCATCTTCGCCGACAAGAGCGGCAACGGCAGCGAAGAAGTCGACCCCGCCACCAGCAACGAATGCGCCGACCCCGACAACCGGGAAGCGATCGAGGCGCGCTTTGCCAGCCTGGGCTACGAAGACCCGGCCGCCGCCGCCCAGCGCCTGATCGCCACCTGGCAGGCGCCCAAGCTGGCCAGCCTGCCCGACGCCAGCCGCCAGCGCCTGGTGGCCCTGGTCAACGCCGCCCTGCCGCAGATCGCGCGCGCGGCCGAGCGCAACAGCGCCGGCACCCAGCTCGGCACCCTGGGCCGCCTGCTCGACTTCCTGGAAGCGATTTCGCGCCGCTCCTCCTACCTGTCGCTGCTGACCGAATACCCGCACACGCTGGAACGCGTGATCACCATGATGCACGCCAGCGGCTGGGCCGCCAAATTCCTGACCCAGCACCCGATCCTGCTCGATGAACTGCTGGACGACCGCATCCTGAGCGCCACCTTCGACCCGGCTGCCGCGGCCGCCGAACTGGAGCGCCAGCTGGCCACCGCGCCCGGCGATACCGAGCGCCAGCTCGACATCCTGCGCGAGGTGCACCACGCCCAGCTGTTCCACCTGCTGGCGCAGGACCTGGCCGGTTCACTGACGGTGGAAAAACTGGCCGACCACTTGTCGGCGCTGGCCGACGTGATCGTGGCGGCGGTGGTCAAGGCGGCCTGGCAGACGGTGGCCAAACGCCACATCGAGGTGCCGAAATTCGCCGTCATCGCGTATGGCAAGCTGGGCGGCAAGGAACTGGGCTATGTGTCCGACCTCGACGTCATCTTCCTGTTCGACGACGAGGACCAGGACGCGCCCGGCCTGTACGCCAAGCTGGCGCAGCGCTTCATCACCTGGATGACCTCGCACACCTCGGCCGGCATCCTGTTCGACATCGACACCGCGCTGCGGCCGGATGGCGCCAGCGGCATGCTGGTGTCCAGCGTGGCCTCGTTCGAAAAATACCAGCACACCTCGGCCTGGCTGTGGGAACACCAGGCCCTGACCCGCGCCCGCTTCTGCGCCGGCGACGCCGCCATCGGCCAGCGCTTCGAACAGATCCGCTGCCAGGTGCTGCGCAAGGAGCGCCCCGACAGCGCCGCGCTGAAACAGGAAGTGCTGGCCATGCGCCAGAAGATGCGCGACGCCCGCCCCAACCGCAGCGCGCTGTTCGACCTCAAGCAGGATGAGGGCGGCATGATCGACATCGAGTTCATCGTGCAGTACCTGGTGCTGCAGCACGCGGCCCGGTATCCCGAGCTGACCGGCAATATCGGCAACATCGCCCTGTTGCACCTGGCTGGCCAGCTGGGACTGGTGGACCCGGTCCTGGCGGGCGCCGTGGCCGACGCCTACCGCGACATGCGGCGCTGGCAGCACCAGCTGCGCCTGCAAGGCCAGGACCAGTCGCGCGTCGCGCCGGAGAAAGCGGCCGCGCACGCGGAAAACGTACGCTTGCTTTGGAAATGTATATTTTTTACAACAGAAAGCCGATTAGTTTAGCTATTTTTTGCGCAAAATTATTGAATTTGTAATGCCCTCCTTTAGATTGAAAGCTTACGGGCCGTGCCTTGCACGCACGACCACGTTTTTTGTCATATCTAAATGGGAGAAGCATAGTGAAGCGAATCGTGCTGAAACGCAGCGTCATCGCAGTTGCATTGACGCTGCCAGTAACACCTCTTGTGCTCGCACAGGAAGCCACCGAAAAACCCATCCCCAAAGTCGTCGTTACCGGCTCCAATATTGCCCGAATCGAGAGTGAAACCTCGTCGCCGGTGCAAACGATCCGGGCGCAGGACATCAAACGCCTGGGCGTCAGCTCGGTCAAAGAACTGATGGACACCCTGACCTCGTCCGACCGCTCGGCCCTGTCCGACGACGGCGGCAGCAACTCCTTCGCCGGCGGTGCCTCGTCGGTGTCGCTGCGCGCGCTCGGCAAACAATCGACCCTGGTACTGCTGAACTCGCGCCGCGTCGCGCCCTACCCGCTGGCCGATTACAACGAAGTGTTCACCAACCTCGACACCCTGCCGCTCGATGCGGTGGAGCGCGTCGAGATCCTGCGCAATGGCGGCTCCTCGATCTACGGTTCGGATGCCGTGGCCGGCGTCATCAACGTCATCACCCGCTCCGACTACCGCGGCCTGACGGTGAGCGGCAGCTTCAACCGCTCGGTCGAACAGAAGAGCATCCGCAACGGCACGGTCAGCGTCACCGGCGGTTTCGGCGACCTCGACACCGACCGCTTCAATGTCCTCGCCAACGTCGAATACTTCAAGCGCAACGACCTGTTCTGGCGCGAAGTGGTGGATGACATCAACCCGACCTACGGCGAGTACTTCGGCACCGTCGCCCCCGGTAGCGGCCTGATGTTCGGCAACCGCGGCACCCCGTCGACCTTCAGCTTCCCCGGCAACCTGATCGGCCAGGGCCCGCTGCCCGGCTGCGCCACCAAGAATGCCGGCGGCCTGTGCGTGTACGACCGCTTCAGCCGCTTCCAGGCCACCCCGGCCGCCGAACGCGTCAACAGCCTGGTCTCGGCCCGCTTCAAGGTCAACGAAAGCACCGAGGCGTTCGCCGAGCTGCTGTATTCGCACACCACCACCGATTACAACGGCGCCTTCAACACCTATGGCTCGAATACGAGCAATGCCGTGTGGGGTGACCCCAGCACCGGTAAGGGACGCACCTTCATTTACCGCGGCCTGCCGGCGACCCACCCGCTGAACACCAGCGGTGAAGAGCTTGAGCTGCGCTACCGCTTCCTGGATGACCCGTCCTACCGCAAATCCACCAGCGACCAGTACCGCGCCCTGACCGGCCTGAAAGGCTCGCTGGCCAACCAGTGGGAGTGGGAAGCCGCGCTGGGCATCATGGGCGGCAAGACCAAGGACCGCAGCCGCGGCGGCTTCTTCAGCGACAGCGGCTTTAAAGAAGTGATCGGCGACTACAATATCGACGACCCGCTGTTCTTCAACCGCGCCTACAAGCTGGGCCAGATCAACTCGCCCGAAGTGATCAATAAGCTGTTCCCTGAGAATGGCTACGATGGCAAGGTCACGCAAACCTTCATCGACCTGAAAGCCAGCGGCCAGGTCGGCAACATCGGCGGCCGCCCGGTCATGGCAGCAGTAGGCGGCGACGTGCGCCACGAGAAGATCCGCATCATGCCGACCGCCAACCTGCTGGCCGGCGACATCGTCAGCAATGGCGCCTCTTCCGCTGACGCCAGCCGCACCAATGAATCGCTGTTCGCCGAAGTCAGCGCACCAGTGCTGGAGAAACTGGAACTGATCGGTGCCGCGCGCTTCGACAAATTCCCTGGTTTCGACGGCCGGGTATCGCCGAAGATTGCGGCACGCTGGCAAGCGGCCGACAACTTCCTGCTGCGCGCCACGCTGGAATCCGGCTTCCGCGCCCCCAACCTGACCGAGAGCGCGCCGTCCACCAAGTTCGCCTTCAGCAACAGCGTGGTCGATCCGAAACGCTGCGACCAGGCGCAAGCCCTGGCCGGCGACCTGCGTGCCCAGGCCGAAGCCCTGCCAGGCAGCGACCCCAACGTGGCGCTGCTGCTGGCCCGTGCCGACATTGTCGAAAACAATGAGTGCGCCGCCGGCGTGGCCTCGATCGTGCGCAACAACCCCGACCTGAAGCCGGAAACCTCGCGCAGCGGCACTGTTGGTTTCGTGATCGAACCGGTCAAAGGCACATCGTTCGCGATGGACTACTTCCGCATCGAGCGCAAGAACGAAATCAACACCAAGAGCACATCCGAGCTGCTGGCGTCCGAGCTTCCTGTGGGGGATAAATTCGTCAAGCGCCTGCCTGTCAGCCAGGACAAGTCCTTCACCGCCGAGGAGCGCGCCAAGTACGGCGTGACAGTTGGCCCGCTGGAGTCGACCGAGGGCATGTTCGAGAACGTCTCGAAAACCCGCACCAGCGGCGTCGACCTGGCCATCGCCTCGCGCTTCTCGCTGCCATTCGGCCGCCTGGACGTGAACGGCAACGGCACCTACCTGCTCGACCTGCGCAACTTTGCCGCGACCCGCAATGGCGGCAGCTGGGGCGACAACCTGGCCGGGCGCTACGGCTACTCCAAGTTCACCGCCAACCTGCTGGGTGCGCTGACCACCGGCGCCTTTACCAACAGCATGCGCCTGGTTTACTTCAGCCCGCAAAAGCTGCAAGGCGACTACTACGACGAGGAGTACACCAAGGAAGGCTGCGCCGCCAATGACTGGGGTCCGGGTGTTTGCCGCGTGGGTTCGGAAGTACGCTGGGACTACAACCTCAGCTACAACGGCATCAAGAACCTGACCTTGTCGCTGAACGTACGCAACGTGTTCGACCAGCGCCCACCGCTGGACCTGAAAGGGTTCAACAGCGCCGGCGGCACCATCCCGCAAAACCTGGACGACGTCGCCGGCCGCCGCATCCGCGTCACCGCCGAGTACCGCTTCAAGTAACGACAGCCCAAGGGCGGAAAAAATGGGGACGTACCCCATTTTTCCGCCCAGCGGAAAATGGGGTACGTCCCCATTTTTTTTACGCTGCTTTTCCCAGGTAGCGGCCGCTGCTCACCGCTGGCCGCTGCGTCTCAATCGCGTCGGCAAAGAAGACGGCCGGGTCGGCGTGCAGCTCGCCCACGTGGCGCTGCAAAGCCGGATATGCGCCCAGCTCCAGCCCAGCTTCACGCTGTGCCCAGCGCACCACCGCCACCAGGCAGGCGTCGGCCACGGTGCGCTTGCTGCCATCCAGCCACTCCTGGCCGCCCAGCATTTCATCCAGCGTGGCGCAAGCCAGCGCCATGCGGGCCTGGCCGCTATCGAAGCTCTCGTGCAGGTAGTCCAGCAAAGTGTCGAGCTTGCGCGCCTCCGCCGTGCCGCTGCGGTAGCCAAGCAGGCAGCGGCGCTGCTGGCCGATGTGGCGCAGGATGGCGCGGCAATCACTCAGCAGCTTGCCGCCGCTTTGCAGCGCTGGCACTGGGATGCCCGGCAGCTCGACCTGCACCAGGCGGTACGGCCGGCATAGCCATTCAAGCGCGACAATGATGCCGAAGGTGCAGCCAGAGGGCGTGCCGTGGTACAGGATGGTTTCCATATTTGCCTCTTGTTCTTGTGGGGGATGAGGCATTCTCGCCGCAATATAGGACAATATCCGCCCTGTTTCCATGTAAAAATGGCAGCATCATGTCGAAACCAGCAATCAAAGCCCTGTCCATCCTCGAACTGCTGCAAAGCCAGCGCCAGATTTCCGGCGCCGACCTGTCGCAGCGGCTGGGCATCGACCGCCGCACCCTGCGCCGCTATATCGCCATGCTGGAAGAGCTCGGCATTCCCATCACCGCCGAGCGCGGGCGCTATGGCGGCTATATGCTGGTACCCGGCTTCAAGCTGCCGCCCCTGATGTTCACCAATGACGAAGCGTCCGCCGTGGCGCTGGGCCTGATGGCCGTGCGCGCGCTGCGCCTGGCCGACACCGCGCCCGCCGTGGCCAGCGCCCAGGCCAAACTGGAACGTGTGATGCCGCCCGCCCTGCAGGGCAGCGTGCAGGCGCTGCGTGAGACGGCGGTGCTCGACACGCCCGAGCAGCGCTGGGCCCACGCCGGCACCGCGCGCCCCGCCCTGACGGGCGAGCTGACCGCGCTGGCCCTGGCGGCGCAGACCCAGCACCGGGTACGTTTCCGCTACACGCCGCAGGATGGCGAGTCGATGCAGCGAGAATTCGATCCCTACGGCCTGGTGTTCAGCCACACGCGCTGGTACGTGGTGGGCATGTGCCGCCTGCGCCTGGCAATCCGCTCGTTCCGGCTGGACCGCATCGCGGAGGTGGCGGAAACCGGCATCGCCTTCGAGAAGCCGGATAACTTCGACGCCGCCGCGCAACTGCAGCACGCGCTGGCAACCTTGCCGCGGCCCTTACCGGTGCAAGTGCTGCTGCACACAGACCTGGCCAGCGCCGCGCGCGAGGTGGGCCGCTACATCGGTCCGCTGGTGGAGACTGAAGGCGGTGTACGGCTGGCGACCACGACGACCAGCTACAGCTGGTTCGCACGGCTGCTGGCCTCGTTCAATTTCGACTTTACGATTGAGGGCCCGCCAGAGTTGCGGGCCGCAGTGCAGGAAGAGGCGCGCCGCCTGGCGCGCCTGGCTGAGATCTAGCGGCGGATCAGAGATCCCAGCGCCAGCAGCGGAACTGGTCGAAGTCCATGCAGGAACGCACATCGCCTTCATTGCATTGCTGCTGGTAGGCCAGGCATTCCTCATAGCTGGAACCGGCCATTGCGGTCGCGGCAGCGCCGGCGCCGATGGCGAACAGGGCCAGGGCAATTGCTTTTTTCAGCTTCGGCATTGCGCGCCCTCCTTAGAACGGATAGACGTAGCGGTTGCAGCGGCTGGCGTCGAACAGCGCGCAAGCCTCTTCATCGCCATTGAAGACGCAAGCTTCACGATAGCCATAGCAAGTCTCATAGCTGGGGATGGCCATGGCCGTCATCGAAGCCCCCGCGCCAATACCGAACAGCACCACAGCAATTGCTTTCTTAAACTTCAGCATTTCAACGTCCCTTTCAAATTAATATTATCTAGGATGGCCTGCGCGATTCAAAAACCGCGTGAATCATTCTCATAAAAATATACTGATTGGTCAACATTAACTTAATGTGAAGATTAGTGACTATTTAATGCAGAAAACTGTTTGGGCTGGACACCAGGGCTGCTAGCCTGAGCGCTCCCTTAACCCATAAAGTGAGACAGCAAATGAGCAAACTGAAAAAAGCGTGGATGGTGCTGGCGTTTGGCCTGGCAGCGGGGGCAAGCTTCTCGACCTATGCCGCGCCCGATCCGCGCACTTGCTACAAGCTGATCGTTGCCTGCAACGATGGCGATTTCAACGCCTGTGTGTACGGCAAACGCATCGGCTGCGACATGTAAGGGCAAAAGGCGCGCCACCTGGCGCGCCCTCCCTGGTCAAAGGTGCCACCACCAGCAATCCTGGCGCTCGTAGAGTTCGCAGGCTTCCTCATCTCCGGCGTCGCATTGCTGCATCCACATTCGGCAAGTCTCCAGGCCGGCGCGCGCCATGGCACTGGCCGATGCGCCCAGCCCAATACCGAACAGGGCAATCGCGATCGCTTTCTTATACTTCAGCATAAACTCCCTTTCAAATTAATATTATCTAGGATTGTCTCCGCGAATAATTTCGCACAGTCAATTTACATAGAGATATATCAACCAGTCAACCTTATTTTTATGTGAATATTGGTGACTATTTAATCTGAAGAATAATATAAGCCAAGTCACAACCCTGCTAACCTGTACGCTCCCTCAACCAGAAAGCGAGTTAGCAAATGAAGAAACTGAAGAAAGCGTGCATGATTCTGGCGTTTGGCATGGCAGCCGGCGTGAGCTTCTCCACCTTCGCAGCGCCCGATCCTGCAACGTGCGTTGAGCTATATTGGAAGTGCGATGCCGGCGACAAGAACGCCTGCATCTACGGCCATCGCATCGGCTGCGATATGTAAACAGAAAAGGCGCGCCTTTTACAAGCAATCGGTCATATCTCTTACTATTTATTGGCGGCGAGCTTCTGTGCACGCTGGCGCCGTTTTTCATGCGCCATTTCCTCATAAGCGGCCGCCAGGGCCGGCATGGCATCCGATTGCAGGAAGTCTTCGAAGCGAAGCTGCGGGAATTCACGCGCTTCATCCCCGGCCAGGAAACGGCAAAAACTGTCCAACATAGGCATTTCGGGATCTGCAACTTCCTTGAACAGGAATTGGCCCGCGCAATTCACTTCCAAAAACACAATTTCACCTTGTTTCAACGCGACCAGGTCGATGGAACCGTATGAAAGTCCCAGTGCGCGGCACAAGGCGATGCAACGCCGCTCCAAGTCTGGCTCGAGCTGGATGCTACGCAAATTATCGATACCACGTCCGCCCTCATAGCGCCAATCGACTGTCGCTCCGTCACGTTGGCTATCGATGACGCCAGCCAGTACCCGCTTACCCATCACGGTAACCCGCAACTCATACGCCTTGTCGAGCAGCTCCTGGTAAATAGCCGGGCAGGCGCGAAACGGATAGTCATGCGCCAAATGCGCATCACTCAGCAAGCTGGTGCGGGAGCTTGTGCGCGAGCCATCGGCGTTATCCCAGATTGGCAACCCCATGGCTTTATGGATGATGCGGCCGCCGTGCTTGGCGTAGAAGCTACGGATCTCAGCCGGATTATTGCTGATCAATGTATCAGGAATGCGGAAACCAAGTCTGGCCGCAACGGCAAGCTGGTACGGTTTGCGCTCACTGGCCTGATCGGCAATTGGATCATTCACCCAACGTGTACCGGCATGTCCCAAGCCTGGCAAAATACCTTCGAGAAATACCTTGGATTCGTCCGCGATGACCTTCAAATCGTCGGGGTGTGCGCCCGGCATCGGCCTGGGGCGCTCCAGCCGGCGCATCCACACTACGTCAAATGGTCCAGTTTGCATCGCATCGTCAATATCCATCTCCACGCGGGCAGGCGCGCCTGGGCCAATTTTGTAGGAAATGGTGTCGCGTTTTGGAAAGGTGGACCATGACCAATAGACGGGCTCGTGGCCAATTTGGCGCAGCCCCCAGCAAACGGCTTGGGCATGGGTATCGGCGGCTGCCGAAACTATCAAAATCCGGGGCATGATCACAGCCCGGGGAAGTCCCCCGGGACGCCGAAACAGAATTAATCCCAGTTTTTAGGGTCGCAGTTATCCACCGAGTTCGGGCCAGTGGCGGTCACAGTCGTGTTAGGAATCATGCAGATGATATCGCCACGGCCCCCGCCGGTAACCATTTCCAGCTCTTCCGCTTTGAATTCTTCGCCAACGATTTTGCCGATAATGCGTTGTACAAACTCCATTTTCGCTCCAATACATAAGGAATAAGCCAGCCTTTTTGCTGCGCATAACACGCCGGCCGGACAAAGCGTGCATAAACAGAAAATGCCAAATTTATAACTTACAATATTACGTAAAAAACAATTAATTGCAACTCTTTTCCGCCAACTCATCAGTTGCGCTTGAGTACATGCAGTCGCCGTGCGCGGACAAGCACATGGCAACTGCTTCGTCGCTTTTACTGAGCGGCACCGATGTGTTTGTTGAGGAAGGTCTCAACGCGGCTCCAGAAGTCGACATTGGTCTTCACGCTGCGCCAGCCGTGGCCTTCATCGACGTACTCGATCCATTCCACATCCGGGTTGTGACTCTTCACGGCGGAATAGAACTTGGTGCCGTGCACGATCGGCACGCGGTTGTCAGCGCCGCCGTAAGCGACAATCAGCGGACGCTTGATGCGCGCCGCCTGCTCAATCGGCGAGGTGGCTTTCAGCTGGGCCGCGTCTTTCTCGCGGTCGCCGATCCACAGCGGCAGCTGGTACTTGCGCGCTTCTTCCGACATATCGCCCCAGGTCACCGAATACAACAGGTTGATATCGGTCACGCCGACCCAGCTCACGCCGCATTTGAAGATATCCGGATCGTTGATCAGGCCCATCAGGGTGGCGTAGCCACCATAGCTAGCGCCCGCGATACAGATGCGCTTCGGATCGGCAAAGCCCTTGGCTGCGGCCCACTTCGCGCCATCGGCCACATCGTTCTGCATGGCCAGGCCCCACTGGCGCCAGCCGGCCATCTCATGCTTGCGGCCGTAACCCTTGCTGCCGCGGAAATCCGGTTCCAGCACGGCATAGCCGCGCGAGGCCAGGAACTGCACTTGCGGGTCGAAGCCCCAGTAACCGCCGCGTACCGATGGGCCGCCGTGCACCAGCACCACCAGCGGCAGGTTCTTCGGCGCCACACCTTTCGGCAAGGTCAGGTAGGCGGGGATCGGCAAGCCGTCGCGTGCCGTGTATTTCACCGGGTGTTTGTACGACATGCGTGCTGGGTCGAGGCGCTGCGACGCTTTGCCGAACAGGACAAGCTCCTTGCTTTGCAAGTTGTACAGGTACAGCGTGCCGGCGGACGTGTCGGAGAACGAGCGTACCAGTACCACGCCCTCTTTCGAGCGCTGCGCCACGCTGATCAGATTTGCAGCATCCGGCAGGCGCGCGTCGATGTCGGCCTGGGCTGCCTGCATTTGCGGGTCAAACCAATGGCTGGCCGCCGTTTCCCCCTGCGTGATTACACCCAGCAGCTTGTCGTCGGTGGTAACCAGGCCACCTTCGAAATCGTGCTCAGGCAGCACTACCATTGGCTCTGCCGACAATTTGCCGCTCTTCAGGTCGAAGGCGTACAGCGCGCGCTTGTCCTGGCCGTTCTCGGTGGCCACGTACAGCGTGCCATCCGGACCGAACTTTTGCGGCATGAAGCTGTTCTTGCCGCTCCAGCTGTCGAAGCGGGTGATCGGGCGCCATTTGCCGGTCTCGGGATCGAGGTAATTGATGATGGTTTCCGGGCCTTCCTGGCTCGCGGTCAGGCGCGGCTCGCCGTTCTGGTCCAGGTACCACTGCATGACGCGCGGCGGGCGCGTCACGGTGATTGCACGACCGGTGCGTGTGTTCAGACGCAGCAGGTTGACCGCTTCCAGGTCATCGTTGCGATAGGTCGCATTCAGTACGAACACATCATCCGAATCGCGCTTGCCGGCGACGGCGAAGAACTGATGGTTCGGCTGCAGCAGGTTCTTGTTCGATTCATCGGTCAGGTATTTGCGGCTGATCAGCTGGCGCATGCCTGTCCCATCACGGTTGACGGCATATAGGCCAGGGCCGAGGCGCTGCTCGCCATCGCCTACGGTACGGTCACCGAGGCTGAACACCAGGCGGTTTTCGTTGACCCAGCTAAAACTCACAACGTCTGCATCGCTGGGCCCCACGATCACGTCGATCTTGTTGGTCTTAACATCCATTACTGCCAAGCGCATACGGCCGCCGTTTGGGGCATAGCGCATGGCGACGGTGCGCCCATCTGGCGACAGGCCAGCATCACTGAATGCTGCGTGCTCAAAAAACGCCGACACCGGCAGGTCCGCAGCCGGCGCCTTGATAATCACCGTTGGCGGCGTGTCAGCGGCGAAAGCCGGCAACGACAGTGCCAACGCGACCAGGCCGGGCAAGAGCAATCGTTTCATAGTGTCTTTCATCAAGTAGAAGAAAAAATCCCCGCTCGAGAGCGGGGATTTGTCACAACAAGTTCAGTTGAATCAGAACTTGTGCTCGATCTGCACGCGCAGTACGCGGCCACGGCGCGGCTCGAGGCCACGGATGTCCAGCACTGGCTTGCGGTTGAACACGTTGTCCACGTTGGCGTAGAAGGTCGTGTTCTTCATCAGGGTGTACGCAGCGTTCACATTCACCAGTACGTCGCGGTTGACGGTGCAGTATTCCGCAGGATAGCCACGAGCCTCGCAACCTTCCACAGTGTTCTGCTCGTCGTACTTGTCGTCGATCAACAGGGTCGCCGGCGTGTACGTCACAGTGGCGCCAGCCTTGTATGGGCCGTTGCTCCACTGGGACGAGAAGCGCAGGCGATACTTGGCGTTGTCGTAGTTACCCACCAGGTTTTCGGTGTAGGTATCGGTCACGGTGTCCCAGCCACGCAGGTCCAGCTGGTAGTTCGCGCGCAGGGTGTTGATGACCTTACCGTAGGAACCCAGGTTGATGCGGTGGTTCAGTTCGAAGTCCAGGCCGGAAACCTTGGTACGGTTCAGGTTCTGGTAAGACTTCGAAATCGCCGAAATCGGACCGGTGGTGTGCGAAATACGCTTGCCGGTCAGTTCGAAGACGCGGTCGGACATGCGGCGGTCGTCATCGGTCACGGCCATACGCTGAACGGAACCTGGGATCTGGTCTTCGGTAGCCAGGATCTGCGACACATCGCGGGTGCCGATTTCGTCACGGCGTTCGATGCGGTAGTAATCCAGGCTCATGGACAGGTCCTTGGTCGGCTGCCACACGGTACCTGCGTTCACGGAGCGCGATTTTTCCGGCGCCAGGTCTGGATTGCCGGCCACATCCACAGCAGCGCTGGCCGCGCAGCCGCCAGCATCACGAGCGCGCAGCGCATCTGCCTTGTCCAGCGCGTTGCCCTTGTTCAGCTCATTGAACAGCTGGGTAGCGATAGCGCAACGCTTCGGATCCTGGATGCCGTTGTTGAAGGCCGACAGGGAGACCTTACCGGTTTCAGCAGCGTTCGGTGCACGGAAGCCCTGCGACACGGTACCACGCACCAACAGGGTTGGGTGCAGTTGGTAACGGGCAGCCAGCTTAGGTACGAAGTTGGCATCGGTCGAACCGACTTTATCGAAGCGCACCGCGCCGTTCAGTTCCAGGTCCTTGATGACCGGCGCAGCCAATTCAGCGTAGGCCGAATAGATATTGCGCGAGCCGGTCACTGCGATGGAACCGTAGCCCACCAGTTCGGCGTTCTTCACGTTGTCCGAAACCCAGGACTCGAAGGAGTCGCGGCGGTATTCACCACCCACAGCCAGCGACAGCGGGCCACCGGACAGTTGCATCAGTTCGCGCGAAGCACGGATATCGATGAACGATTGCTTGGACTCACCCAGGAAGCCGAATTTCGGGAACATCTTCAGCAGCAGGGCTTCATCGTTAACCTGGCCGAACTTGTAGGCGCCGCTCAGGACAGCGTCCAGGTAGTTCTTGGCGTGCTTGGTGCCGCGCTGTTTGGTTTCCGAACGGTTGGACATGATGCCGATCGCGCTGTTCCAGTCCCAACCGAAGTGGGTGCCTTCCAGGCCTGCCATCGCACGGTACTGGCGTGCGGTAGCTTCCGACTTGTACATATCGAGGTTGTCAGCGTAGCGGTAACGCAGCTGGATCGGGAAGCTGTACGGGTTGTATGGGTGGCCCGCAGGCAGCATTGGCTCAGTGAAGAACTCCAGGCGGCGCTCGGTGGCGTTGTACCAACGGCTAGGCGTGCCGGTGTACTGCATGATGGCCGGCGCGTTGTAGAAGGTGCTCTTGGTGTCGGACAGCTGGACTTCGGCGAAAGCGGTCAGGTTGTCGTCGATCTTCAGACGGCCACTGCTCATGAAGTTGACACGGTCAGCTTCGGCGTGGATACCAACACGATCCCACTGGTCGAAACGGCACAGGCCGCCTTCCAGGTTTTCAGGTTTGCAACCAGGTGCCGGGGTGGAGATCGCGGTGCCAGCCAGCTTTGGATCTGGGTAGTTCGCTGGGTAGCGGCCGATGTAGTTACCCGGGGTCGAGTAGGTCGAGCGGACACCGGTCGATGGGTTCACGACGAAGTACCAGTCAGGGAACTGGTTCAGCACCGCACGGTCGGTGTACGGATTGCGATGGTACAGTTCCAGGTTACCGTAGACGTTCCAGCCGTCGGCGTTGAAGTCGCCGATACCGCCGGTGATGGACGCGGTCTGGTCGCGGTCCAGGTCGCTCTTGTTCAGGTTCTGGCGCGCGCCAGCCTTCACGACCAGGCCGTTGTAGTCTTTCTTGGTGATGATATTGATCACACCGGCAACAGCGTCGGAGCCGTAAATTGCCGATGCGCCGTCCAGCAGGACTTCAACGCGTTCGATCACTTCGGTTGGGATCGAGTCGATGTTCACGAAGGTGACACGACCGCCATCCGCGGTACCAAAGTTAGGCATGCGGCGGCCGTTCACCAGGGTCAGGGTCGAACCCTTGCCCAGGTTACGCAGGCCCACGCCGGTTGCGCCGGAGGAGAAGGAGTTGCCGCTGGTCAGGTCGCTCAGCGTGCTCTGGTTGGACGAGGTAATGGTGTCCAGGATTTCGCGGACGGTCGAAGCACCGGTGGCTTTGATCTCTTCGCGGCTCAGGACTTGCACTGGGGATGCAGTCTGCTCATCGATGCCGCGCTTGATGTTGGAACCGGTAACGATAACTTTTTGCACCGCAGGCTGAGCGGCTGGAGCCTGGGTTTGCGCCAGTGCAACAGGACCCACCAGGGTCATAGCAACTGCGACAACGCAAGGTTTCAATACGTATTTCTTTTTCAACACATTCTCCCTAGAACGATTATCACGCTGCCCTTGCAATATGATTTCATTGAGCAGCAGATAAGGAGTTTTACATATCGTTACCTTTTTCAAAAGAGAATATTTGGCATATGAACAATCTTGTCCGTTTGCGTTGACAAATTACAACAGTACTTCGACAAATGAAAGATACACGAAGAGCGGCTTTCGCAGCCATGCCTGCCGGTGCCCACACCCCCGCCCGGGCCGCAGGCAATCTTATTCGGCCAGCCCGCCCGCAAGCATTAACTAATTAATATTCGTTACAATTTACGACAATTGAAAGTAATAATTTTTATTAAGGCGCATAAATAAAATGTAACCAGCAGGAAGCCTTAGTCGAGCACGCAATAAAAAAGCGCCCCGCAGGGCGCTTTGGATCGGCGAGGCCGGAAATTACTTGGCGTTCATCAGCGCCACAGTGGTGTCCAGCATGCGGTTGCTGAAGCCCCACTCGTTGTCGTACCAGGACGATACCTTGACCAGCTTGCCCGACACCTTGGTCAGGGTGGCGTCGAAGTTCGACGAAGCCGGGTTGTGGTTGAAGTCGACGGAAACCAGCGGCTCGGTGTTGTAGGTCAGCACGCCTTTCAGGGCGCCTTCCGAGGCTTCCTTCATGATCTTGTTGATCTCTTCCACGGTGGTGTCGCGCTTGGCGATGAAGGACAGGTCAACGATGGACACGTTGATGGTCGGCACGCGGATCGCGTAGCCGTCCAGCTTGCCGTTCAGCTCTGGCAGCACCAGGCCCACCGCGGCGGCGGCGCCGGTCTTGGTCGGGATCATGGACTGGGTGGCGGAACGGGCGCGGCGCAGGTCTTCGTGCATCACGTCGGTCAGCACCTGGTCGTTGGTGTAAGCGTGCACGGTGGTCATCAGGCCGGTTTCCAGGCCGATGGCGTCGTTCAGCGGCTTGACCAGCGGGGCCAGGCAGTTGGTGGTGCAGGAAGCGTTCGAGATCACGGTATCGGAAGCTTTCAGCACGCCGTGGTTCACGCCGTACACGACGGTCGCGTCAACGTCCTTGCCGCCTGGCGCGGAGATGATCACCTTCTTGGCGCCGCCTTTCAGGTGGGCCGAAGCTTTTTCCTTGGTGGTGAAGAAGCCGGTGCACTCCAGCACGACGTCCACGCCCAGCTCGCCCCATGGGATTTCTGCCGGGTTGCGCTGCGCGAAGACGCGGATCTTGTCGCCGTTGACGATCATGTGATCGCCTTCCACGGTGACGGTGCCGTTGAACTTGCCATGGGCGGTGTCGTAGCGGGTCAGGTGGGCGTTCGACTCTGCATTGCCCAGGTCGTTAATTGCCACGATCTGGATATCCTGCTTTTTGCCGCCTTCGTAGAAAGCGCGCAGGATATTGCGGCCGATACGGCCATAACCGTTGATTGCTACTTTGATCGTCATGCTGTTTACTCCTGATGATAGAAATTAGATGACTGCTTTGACCTTCGCCACGACATTCTCGACCGTGAAGCCGAAGTGCTTGAACAGCACGCCGGCCGGCGCGGATTCGCCGAAGGTGTCGATACCGACAACTGCGCCTTCCAGGCCCACATACTTGTACCAGAAAGCGGTAACGCCTGCTTCAATCGCCACGCGTGGCAGGCCCTTGGTCAGCACGGATGCCTTGTAGGCAGCGTCCTGGCGGTCGAACACGTCGGTCGATGGCATGGACACCACGCGCACCGGGGTGCCGGCGGCCTTCAGTTCGGCGGCGGCTTTCATTGCCAGTTCCACTTCGGAACCGGTGGCGATCAGGATGGCCTTGGCGCCTGGCTCGTCGGACAGCACGTAGCCGCCCTTGGCGATGTCGGCGATGGCCTGCGCGGAACGCTCGATGAACGGCAGGTTCTGGCGCGAGAAGATCAGGGTCGACGGGCCGTCGGCGCGCTTGATGGACTCGCCCCATGCCACCATCGATTCGGTGGTGTCGGCCGGACGCCAGTTATCCAGGTTAGGGATCAGGCGCAGCGAGGACACGTGTTCCACCGACTGGTGGGTCGGGCCGTCTTCGCCCAGGCCGATCGAGTCGTGGGTGAATACGAACAGCGAGCGCTGCTTCATCAGCGCGGCCATGCGCAGCGCGTTGCGGCTGTAGTCGGCGAAGGTCAGGAAGGTGGCGCCGAACGGGATGTAGCCGCCGTGCAGGGCGACGCCGTTCATGATCGCGGCCATGCCGAATTCACGCACGCCGTAGTTGATGTGGTTGCCTGGCACGCCGGAACGCACGGCAATGCACTCTTTCCAGTTGGTCAGGTTGGAGCCGGTCAGGTCGGCCGAACCGCCCAGGAATTCCGGCAGCACCGGCGCCAGGGCCTGGATCGCGTTCTGCGATGCCTTGCGGGTGGCGATGGTTTCTTTCTTCTCGACGGTGGAGGCGATGGCAGCCTGCAGGGTCGCTTCGAAATTGCCTGGCAGTTCGCCCTTCATGCGGCGGGTCAGTTCGGCAGCTTCGGTCGGGTATTTGGCGCTGTACTCGGCGAACATGGCGTTCCAGTCCGCTTCGAACTTGGCGCCCTGCTCCTTGAAGTTCCAGGCCTCGGCCACGTCGGCCGGCACGTCGAACGGCTCGGCGCCCCAGGAGATGTACTCACGCACTGCGGCGATTTCCTTGTCGCCCAGCGGTGCGCCGTGCACCTTGTCGCCGCCCTGCAGGTTAGGCGAGCCCTTGCCGATGATGGTCTTGCAGCAGATCAGGGTCGGCTTGTCGGCCTTCTTGGCCGCTTCGATGGCGGCGACAACGGCTGCCACGTCGTGGCCGTCCACGCTGCGGATCACGTTCCAGCCGTAGGCTTCGAAACGCTTCGGCGTGTCGTCGGTGAACCAGCCTTCGACCTTGCCGTCGATGGAGATGCCGTTGTCGTCGTACAGGGCGATCAGTTTTTTCAGGCCCAGGGTGCCGGCCAGCGAGCAGACCTCGTGCGAGATGCCTTCCATCAGGCAGCCGTCGCCCAGGAAGGCGTAGGTGTAGTGGTCGACCACGTCGAAGCCAGGCTTGTTGAATTCGGAAGCCAGCAGCCATTCAGCCAGCGCCATGCCGACCGCGTTGGCGATGCCCTGGCCCAGCGGGCCGGTGGTGGTTTCCACGCCTGGGGTGTAGCCCACTTCCGGGTGGCCCGGGGTCTTGGAATGCAGTTGGCGGAAGGCCTTCAGGTCGTCCATCGATACGTCGTAACCCGACAGGTGCAGCAGCGCGTAATGCAGCATCGAGCCGTGGCCGTTCGACAGCAGGAAGCGGTCGCGGTTGACCCAGGCTGGGTTGGTCGGGTTGTGGCGGTGATGACCGCTCCACAGTGCTACAGCGATCTCAGCCATGCCCATTGGCATGCCTGGGTGGCCGGAATTGGCCTTCTGAACAGCGTCCATTGCCAGCGCGCGGATCGCGTTGGCCATTTTGGTGAAGGGGAGCGAAGTTTTCATCGTGTATCGAGGAAGGTTGGAATTTGGTGCACTGCGGCGAGGGCCGCGTTTGGAACCCGATATTTTACCAGAGCGTGACACCTGCGCTTAAAATTGGTGCATTCCAACCTTTCCTGAGAGCTTTATGCCCCGTTTTCACGTGCCACAACCCCTTGCCGCCGGTCAGCAACTGGAACTGCCGCCGGACGTTGCCCACCACATCAACGTGGTGCGCATGGAACCGGGCGACACGCTGACCCTGTTCAACGGCGATGGCGGCGAGTATACGGCAGTGTTGACAGAAGTGCAAAAGAAAAAGGCCTGGGCCGAGATCAAGCTGTTCGCGCCGCGCGAGGTGGAGCTGCCGTTTGCCGTGACCCTGGCGCAGGCCCTGCCGGAAGGCACCAAGATGGACTGGATTATCGAGAAGGCGGTGGAACTGGGCGTGGCCGCCATCCAGCCGCTGGCGGCGCGGCGCTGCGTGGTGCGCCTGTCGGCGGAGCGGGCGGAAAAGAAGCTGGAGCATTGGAATGGCATCGTGGTGTCGGCTTCCGAGCAGTGCGGACGCAACCGGCTGGCCGCCGTCACGCCGCCGCTCGAGTTCCGCGACTGGATCGGGCGCCAGGAGTTGCACAAGCGCGTGATCCTGACGCCGCGCGCCACGGAGTCGCTGGCTGGCTGGGCGCGCCACCAGCCGGCGCAGGCACTGACCATCATGGTGGGACCGGAGGGCGGTTTTTCGGATGAGGAGGAGGCCGAGGCGCTGAAGCAAGGCGCCCTGCCCCTTTCCATCGGACCGCGCGTGCTGCGCACGGAGACTGCGGCGCTGGCGGCGGTATCGATCCTGTCGGCGGCCTGGGGCGGGATTTAAACCCGGAAAACCGGGTCTGACCCGCAGGGTCAGACCCTGTCTGCTCAACTCTCCTCCCCCGCCCTGCGGTTTTTAGAACTTGTACCCGGCAACCAGATACAGCTGGCGCCCCAGCGGATCGGTGTACCGACCGTCATACCCCAGCTGGTTGCCGCCGCCCGCAATGCGCTGCGAGAACGGCGGCTCGCGGTCAAACAGGTTCTTCACGCCGCCGGTCAGGGTCAGGCTGGGATTCAGCTTGAAGCGCGTCTGCCAATCCCACACCAGGTAATCGTCCACCTTGCGGCTCAGCGAAACAAAGTTGCCCGCCGCGTCGCGCACGGCCTGGCTGCTGGCCGCGATCGGCATATCGTGGTAGCCCGACTTGTACACCCCGGTCAGCGAATGCGACAGGCGGTCCGACTGCTTCCAGCCCATCTGCAGCTTGCTGATCCAGCGGAACGTCACCGAGTTGTACGAATCAAAGCGCCCCACGCTGTTCTCGACCGGATCGGTGGCCAGGGTCTGGAAGTCCGCCTTCAGCATATAGGTACCGGTCCAGTGGAAGTTCAGCTTGCCCATGCGGTAAGTGTGGTCCCAGTCGATGCCGCGATAGTGCGAACGGGCCAGGTTGAACGGCGTCAGCGAGGCCGCCAGCACATTCTCCTTCTGGATCGGGTCGTAGTAGGAAACGAACAGGCCCATATACTTGGCCGGGTTGCCGAACACTTCATTTTCGGGCAGCTTGGAGATCTGGTCCTTGATCTTCACATCCCACAGGTCAAGGCCGAGCGACAGGTTCTTGCTCGGTTCCACGCGCAGGCCAAGCGACGCCTGCTTTGAGGTTTCCGGCTTCAGGCCTGCCGCGCCGGTGTAAGGATTGCCGCCGTTTAGCAGGTTGTATTCCTTGGTCCCGTCACACAGCGTCAGCAGCGGGCCGGACGTGATCGGGCATGGGTGGGCATTGGCCACGCCGCCGCCCTGCAGCGGGTTGGTGATGTCGGTCAGCACCGGCGCCTTGAAGCCGGTGCCGTAGGAGCCGCGCAGCAGCATGCTGTCGCTCGGGCGCCAGGCCGCCGCCAGCTTGTACGTGCTCTTGCTGGCCTCATTGCCTTTCACCGCGGGCGCCACCAGCTTGCCGGCGGAGTCGAAGTTCATCTTGTCCTTGACCGCGTCATAGCTGTCGTAGCGCAGGTCGGCCGTCACCTCCAGCCCCTTCACCACCGGCACCACCAGCTCGGCAAAGGCGCCCCAGCTCTTGCGCGTGGCATCGGTCGGGAACGAACCCTGGATGCCGCCGATCGGGCTGTCGGTGAAATTCGGCTGCAGGCTGTTGGCGCCCATGGTGATCGCGCTCGGGTCGTAGACATACTTCTGGCGCATCACGTCGCCGCCCAGCGCCAGCATGGCCGCGCCGCCAGGCGCCTGGAACACTTCGCGCGAGCCGCGCAGGTTCAGCACGTTCAGGCTGGAACGGGTTTCATCGAGCTGCTGGTGCAGCACGGCGGAAGACAGCGCGGCGCGGGTTTCCGCCGTCGGCACGATGAAGGGGTTGTAGGTGCCGGCCGCCATCAGCGCATCCAGCTTGTCGCTCGAGGTGTAGCCCGCCACCGCATGGTCGGCGGCCGTGCTGGCCGAATGGGTGAAGGCCGCTTCCAGGTCCCAGCCCCACTGCGCGCCGCGCAGGCCGAAGGCCAGGTGCTTGGCATCGGTCTTCCAGTCGTCGGTGCGGCCGCCGGCATCGACCAGGCGCAGCGACATGGTGGCGGAGTTGACGGACGCGGGGTCGATGCCGAGCTTGACCAGGGCCGGCACCACGTGCGCCTTGTACAGCGGCGAATTGATGTTCAGCGACAGCGGCTGCGCCGGCGGCGCATAGCGTGCCGTGCTGGTGAACTTGGAATACAGGCCTTCGGCGAAGAAGGTCCAGTCGCTGCCCAGCTTGATGTTGGTGGAACCGAACAGGCCGTCGCGCTTCATTTCCGGCAGCAGTTCCACCACGGCGCCGTAGTTGTACAGGCAGCGGTTGCCGACCTGGAAGGTATTGGCCGCGCCGCACTTGCCGCTGGTGACCAGGCTCGGGTTGAAGGCGGGGTTGCCGTTGGCGGTACGCACCGTGACGTTGCCGGGGATCGAGTTGCCGGACAGCTGGTACAGCTCATAACGCTTGCCCCCCTCTTCGAAAGCATGCACGCCGCCGGGCGCGGCAAAGCGGCGCTGGCTGGCGTTCAGCTCCTTCTGCGTATCGTGGCTGTAAGCCAGCAGCACATTGAAGCCATCGCTCTCGAGGTCGCCGAAGCCCTTGGACAGCGCGACATTGGTGGTGGCGCCGGCGCTGCCCTTGGTCGGGCGGTTGTAGGTCAGTTCAAGATTGGCATCGGTCTGGTTCTTCTTCAGGATGAAGTTGACCACGCCGGCAATCGCATCGGAACCATACAGCGCGGAGGCGCCGTCGGTCAGGATCTCGACCCGCTCCACCGCCGCCAGCGGGATCGACGCCAGGTTGACGGCGGACCCGGAGCTGTACGGCGCAATGCGGCGCCCATTCAGCAGCACCAGGGTATAGCCGGAGCCGATCGCGTGCACGGAGGCGGTCTGCACGCCGCCGCCGCCGCCGTTGATCGAGGTGGATGCGGTCACGAAGCCCTGCATCGAAGGCAGCGTGGCCACCAGGTCGGCCACGGTGTTGGCGCCGGTTTGTTCGATCTGCGCCTTGGACAAGGTCTGCACCGGCAGCGCGCCCTCAATGGCCACGCGCTTGATGGCCGAACCGGTGATTTCAACGCGCTGGATATTTTCCTCAGCCAGGGCCTGCTGGGCCGACAGGCCCACGCCGACCGCGAACATCAGCCGCACTGAGCGCGACAGGATGGTTTCTTTCATTGTCGTTTCCTCTTTGACTCTCTGATTGTTGTTAGCCGCGATGTGCGGCCTTGCCATCAAAGCATGTCGTTACAACAAGGAACAACGGCTGATTGGAGGTTGTGCCGGAGTCGCCGCGCCGCCTGGACGGATCTGCCTATCCGCTATGGCGCGCGCGCCACGAATGCTAAGCGGCGCTGCCAGGCGCCTTTCGCATGCGCAAAAAAAAACCGCTGCTTGCGCAGCGGTTTTTTCACTTCAGCTCAAACGATCAGAAGCGGTAGTTGTACTCTGCAGTCAGCTTGATGGTGCGTGGAGCGGTGTAGCTCAGCACGTTGCCGTACAGGGCGTTGACAGTGGTGGCGCTGTCGGTGTTGTACTCTTCGGTCATGTTCTGAGCGATCTGGCGGTTGAGGATGTTGAATACATCAACCTTCAGGCTCAGGCCCTTGACGTAGGATGGCGAGTACACGAAGTTCATGTCCAGGCGGTTGTCGGTCGGCATGCGGCCGCGGGAACCACGTGGAGCAGGCTTGCCATCGCAGAAGAAGAACGACGAGTTGTACTGCACTGCTGGGTTGGTTGCCGGGTCGAAGCTTGGCGGCAGGTTACCGATACAGTTCTTCGGACGGCCGGAAGCCAGCAGGAAGTTGGCGCCCACGTTGATCTCCGGAGTGACCTGGTAGAAGCCGTAAGCCTTCAGCTGGTGCTTACGATCGTTCGGCAGCAGGCCGTCGGCGTACAGCGACAGTTCCGGATGGTCGAACACGGCGGTGGTTGCCACGTCAGCCTGGCCGGAGTCGGAACGGGTCTGGCCTTCGGTGTTACCCGCATTGCGCGACAGGGTGTAGTTCACCTTGCCGTACCAGCCGTTACGCAGTGGGTGTTCCGCGAACAGGTCCAGTGCGGTGTAGGTACGCTTCACTTTCGGGAAGCCCATCTCGGCAGCGGTCAGGTGCACCTTGGTCAGACGGCCGTCGCCGGCGAAGTCGATCATGAAGGTGTTGTCGCGGCCTGGATTGAACAGTGCGCAAGGGAAGGAGTAGTGCGAGGAATCCACGCCGTTACGTGCCGCCCAGGCGTCGAATGGACGCTGGTCGCAGGTATCGTCAATGGTCGAACGCAGCTTACGGTAGGTGAACTTGGCGCCGTAGTTCAGGTCAGGCGAGTGGGCGCGCTCGAAGCCGGCGATCAGTTCATCCTGGTACAGGGCCTTCATGTCCTGCGCAGCAACGGTACGTGGGTCTTTCGACTGGCCGAACTCGTTGTTGGTCGAGGTCACACCGCTCAGTGGCACCAGGCCGGTCGGCGCAGCGCTGCCTGCTTCGGTGCCGGAGTAGGTGAAGTACTCGCGGGTGAACAGCGATGCACCGGCGGCGCGCACGGCGACGTTGGTTGGCATCTGCAGATGGTAGCGGCCGAGGTTACCGAACACCTTCATCGAGTTGTCGCCGTTCATGTCCCAGGTAGCGCCCAGGCGTGGGGCCAGCTGGTGACGCTGCGACACATAAGCCTGGTTGTCACCGTTGAAGTTGGTGAACTGTTCGTTACGCAGGCCGGCCTTGATCAGGATGTTCTTGCTGACTTGCCATGCGTCTTCGATGTACTGCGCTGCCTGTTCCACGGACGGGGTCGACACGCCGGACACCTTCACACGCTGCACGTAGTAACCCTGGGTACCCAGGCCGCCATTGCTGGCTGGAGCGCGGATGCCTGGGCCGATGGCGATGTTCGGGTCAGTTGCCTTGCCGTATTGCCAGGTACCGCCACCAGCACGGCTGGTACCGGCTTTGGACGAGATGTCGTTCTTGTCCATACCGACGCGGATGGTGTGGTCGCCTGCTTTCCACTGCAGGTTCAGCGCCTTCACTTCCTGCTTGTCGTTGGCACCTGGGGTCAGGATGTTACCGGTGGTGTTCTGCTGGCTGTTGACATAGTTAAAGCCTGGCACCTGGGCGCTGGCCGGTGCCGTCACCTGCAGCACATTCGGGTTGTAGTTCAGCGGGGTGTAGACGTGATCGGTCCGGCTGCTACCGAGCATGGCGGTCAGGGTGACGTTCTCCGACAGGTTGCCGGTATAGTTCAGGATCTTGATCTCTGCACCAACGCGGGCTGCGATCGGGGTTGGGCCATAGCTCTCGTAGTGCGCGCCGCCGTTGACGGTGGTGCCGTGCGCCAGCGGCGCCAGGCCGTTGACCGGAGTGTCCTTGTAGTTGAAGGCGTAGTACTTACGATCCGATTCCGGCTTGTCGTCGATATAGGTGGCTTCCAGACGGTGGTCGTCGTTGATGTTCCAGTCGACTTTCACCAGGGCGCGGCCGATGCGCTCGCGGTTCTCTTGCCAGCCGGTGGTCGACGCAGCAGCGCTGTCGGCGTTCACGCGGACGGTTTCGATGTTGCGGCGGGTACGCTCAACGTTGGCGTACATGAACAGGGTGTCCTTGATCAGCGGGCCGCCAACGTACAGGCTGCCAATCTTGCGCTCGATCTTGTCGCCGGCCAGATAGGTGTACAGCTTGCCGTCGGTCGCCGCATTCTCAGGCGCGCCGGTCTTCGCGTAGTAAATGTTTTTCGGGGTCGAGCGCAGGGAATCCGGCTCCCAGCTCATGCTGCCGCCGACTTCCCAGGTGTTGGTACCGCGCTTGGTCGAGATATTCACCACACCGCCGGTGGAACGGCCGAATTCCGCACCGAAGCCGCCGGTCAGCACCTGTGCCTGGGCGATCGAGCCGAATGGCAGTTCGGAGGAACCGACCTGGAACAGCACGTTGGTGATTGGGAAACCGTTGATGTAGAACGCGTTCTCGGATGCCGCGGAGCCGCCGAAGGAAGGCGCGTTGCTGTCGCCGTAGCGGGAGTCGCCGCGGGTGGTGTTCGGTGCCAGCTGGATGATCGATGCCACGGTTGGCGTCACTGGCAGCTTGGCCAGTTCGCGCGCGGAGAAGGTGGCGCCGCTGTTGGTGTTCGATACGTCGATACGGCTGCGGGTGCCGGTAATCTGCACCTTGGCGATCGAGGTGGCGGTGAAGGATGCGTCGGTACCCTGACCGATGTTCACCTGTACCTCGGAGGTATTAACAACTTTGCCATCGCGTACCAGTTCCACCTTGTAGGTACCCACTGGCAGTGCGGTGAACTGGTAGCGCCCATTCGCTTCCGGCGAAATGGAACGCTTCTGGCCAGTTTCCTTGTTGTGCACCACGATGGTTGCACCGGCTGGCGAATCGACCTGGCCGTAGATGTTACCGGACGCGTTCGACTGAGCCATTGCTGGCTCCATCACGGCCACCCCCACGGCGCCCGTGGCAAATGCCAGGGTCAAGGCACGTGCAATTACAGTTTTTCTCAACATTTTCAGTTCCTAAAGTAAGCAGGTTCAAGCATGCAACTGGTGGTCCCACCGGCCACGTGCCAGCATTGATTTATCATTATTTCCCGACTACTACCTTAATGCTGCCTCGCAAACTGCGAGCGCTGCGATCATTCACGGTTGAATTGATTGCAGCTGCTGTATGGAATCACGCCAAATACTATTCAGTCAATGAATAACAGGCCAATATTAATAAAACACAACACTTTGGACGGGCGAAGTTGTACAAAGATAGAAGCAGTTCGATACAATTCGTGACAATGCAGGGGCTTCCCTTATGAAAGCTGCAAATGGAAGGATAGTGATAGTAAATAATTCAGAAAAACAATTTCTGAATTATCGGCATTAATTCAGGCGAATGCTGAATTAAGTTTTCCGGAAGGGGGGCATTATTTTATTAATAATTAGCGCACCAGGCTGGTGCAATGACCCTGAGCAACTATTACATCGCCGGCGGAGAAAGTACAGCAATAAATGACTTTTCAGCGCTGGCGGGCGCGCCGCCGTTGCGTTTATACAACCGGGGAAAGCGGGTAGAATGTCGCCTTTGGGCCCGTTGCGCGCCCCATCCTGCCGAGAAAGATCACCATGTTGCGACTGAACGAAATCAAGCTTCCACTCAACCACGCGGAACCGGAACTGGCCCAGGCCATCCTGGCGCGCCTGAAGATTTCTCCGGAGCAAATGCTGGGCTTTACCGTCTATAAGCGCAGTTATGACGCGCGCAAGAAGGCCAACATCTTCCTGATCTATTCGGTCGACGTGGAAACCACGGACGACGCCGGCATCCTGGCGCGCCGCAGCGACGACAAGCACCTGATGCCCTCGCCCGACATGGCCTACAAGTTCGTGGCGCAGGGCGTGAATGCCGCCGGCAAGCAGCCGCGCCCGGTGGTCATCGGCATGGGTCCGTGCGGCCTGTTCGCCGGCCTGATCCTGGCCCAGATGGGCCTGAAACCGATCATCCTCGAGCGCGGCAAGACCGTGCGCGAGCGCACCAAGGACACCTTCGGCTTCTGGCGCAAGCGCCAGCTGAATCCCGAATCGAACGTGCAGTTCGGCGAAGGCGGCGCCGGCACCTTCTCGGACGGCAAACTGTACAGCCAGATCAGCGACCCGAAACACTATGGCCGCAAGGTGCTGACCGAGTTCGTCAAATCCGGTGCGCCGGAAGAAATCGTCTACGTCAGCAAGCCGCACATCGGCACCTTCCGCCTGGTGAAGATGGTGGAAAACATGCGCGAGGAAATCCAGTCCCTGGGTGGCGAAATCCGCTTCGAGCAGCGCGTGACCGACTTCGACATCCGCGAGGAAAACGGCGTGCGCCAGATGCGCGGCCTGCACCTGGCCAGCGGCGAGTACCTGGAAGCGAGCCACGTGGTGCTGGCCATCGGCCACAGCTCGCGCGACACCTTCGAGAAACTGTACGAACGCGGCGTGTACGTGGAAGCCAAGCCGTTCTCGATCGGCTTCCGCGTCGAGCACCCGCAGTCGCTGATCGACCAGTGCCGCTTCGGCCCGAACGCCGGCCACCCGATCCTGGGTGCCGCCGACTACAAGCTGGTGCACCACGCCAGCAATGGCCGCGCCGTGTACAGCTTCTGCATGTGCCCGGGCGGCACCGTGGTGGCGGCGGCCTCCGAGCCGGGCCGCGTGGTCACCAACGGCATGTCGCAGTACTCGCGCGCCGAGCGCAATGCCAACAGCGCCATCGTGGTGTCGATCAGCCCGGAAGTCGATTACCCGGGCCATCCGCTGGCCGGCATCGCCCTGCAGCGCGAGCTGGAAGAAAAAGCCTTCAAGCTGGGCGGCGAAAACTACAATGCGCCGGGCCAGCTGATGGGCGACTTCGTGGCCGGCGTGCCATCCACCGACGTGGGCGGCGTGATCCCTTCCTTCAAGCCCGGCATCACCTGGACCGACCTGGCCACCATCCTGCCGGAGTACGCCGTGGTGGCGCTGCGCGAAGCCTTCCCGGCCTTCGACAAGCAGGTCAAGGGTTACTTCAAGCACGACGCCGTGCTGACCGGCCTGGAAACCCGCACCTCGTCGCCGATCCGCATCAAGCGCAACAACGACGACCTGCAAAGCCTGAACACACGCGGCCTGTTCCCGGCCGGCGAAGGCGCCGGCTATGCCGGCGGCATCCTGTCGGCCGGCGTCGACGGCATCAAGGTGGCGGAAGCGGTGGCGCTGTCTATGCAGGCGGTGGACAAGCAGTCCTGACCTCGAGCGGCAGGTGCAGGTGGAAGCGGCAGCCCTCGCCGGGCTTGCTGTGCACGTCCACGCTGCCGCCCATCTGCTGCATGATGGTGTACACGATATGCATGCCGAGCCCGGAACCGCCCTGCCCGCGCTTGGTGGTGAAGAACGGTTCGTAAATCTTGTCGCGCACGCCCGGCGCCAGGCCCACGCCCTGGTCGGTGAAATGCATGTCGAGCCAGCCGTCCGCCGCCGCCGCGCTGACCAGGACCGGGCCACCCCGCCCGTCCGGATAGGCGTGGCGCGCGGCGTTCATCAGCAGGTTGGACAGCACTTGCGAGAACTTCCCGGGCGGCAGGCGCGGCCGCAGTAGCGGGTCGATCTCGACTGTCACTTTGATGCCCGCCTTGCGCAGCTCCGGGCTGTGGGCCGACACCACACCTTGCACATAATCGGCCAGCGCCAGCGTGCTGACATGCTCGGTGCCCTGGTCCACCGCCAGCTGCTTGAAATTGCCGATCAGCCCAGCGGCGCGGTGCAGGTTCTGCTCGATCAGGGCGGCCGCATCGTTCAGGCGCGCCGCCAGGTTGACCAGGTCCGAACGGCTGACCTTGGGCGCTTCCAGCGCCTGCACCAGCTGACCGGTGTAGCTGCTCATGGCCGAGGCGGCCGTCAATGCCACGCCAACCGGCGTATTCACCTCATGCGCCACGCCCGCCACCAGCGAACCGAGCGCCGCCAGTTTTTCCTGCTCCACCAGGCTGGCCTGCGCCGCACGCAAGGCCTCGGTACGGCGTTCCACTTTCTCCTCCAGCATGTGCTCGCGGTCCTGGTGCTGCAGTTCGGCCGCTGCGCGCGCGGTGAAGATTGACAGCAGCGACAGCGCCAGCAGGCGTTTGTTCTCGTCGATCGGCTTGGTGTCGATGGCCGACAGGATGCCCAGCGTCTTGCCTTCGGTATCGACCATGGGCATGCCGACATAGCTTTCCGCCCGCATGTCGACCAGCAGCGTATCGAGCGGGTAGTCGCGCTGGATGCCGCTGCCGTGGAAGCACATGGTCTGGCACGTCACGTCCTGGCAAGGCGTGTGCTCCAGGCTGTAATCCATATTCGGCAGGAAGCCGTCGCCGCCCCATACCGACAGGGTGCGGATGCCCTCGTGCCCGTCGGGCATGCGAATCACGCGGCCGGCGATCACATAGGTCACATCCAGCGCCGCCGCCAGGTCGCGCACCAGCACGCGGAAGAATTCGTCGCCGCGCGCGCGCGCGGTGGAATCGGTAATCGAGCGCAACGCCGCCTCGGCCAGGATGCGCGCGTCATTGGCATCGAATAATTGCATGGCAGGCTCCTACGTCGGCGGATGGCGCCGGTAAAGGTTGTGCAAGTAATCGGTGTTCTGCAGCAGCAGGCTGGCCAGCGCCGGGTCGAAGCGGCTGCCGCTGCCTTCGCGCACTTCATCCAGCGCGTGCTGCAGGGTGTGCGGCGGGCGGTAGCAGCGCGGGCTGACCATGGCGTCGACAAAATCGGCCAGCGCCGTGATGCGCGCGGCCAGGCTGATATCGGCACCGCGCAAGCCTTGCGGGTAGCCGGCGCCATCCCAGCGCTCATGGTGTTCGTGGGCGATGCGCGCCGCCAGCTTCAGCACCGGCTGCTGCGAGCGCGACAGCATTTGCCAGCCGATATCGCTGTGGCCCTGCATGCGCGCGCGCTGCGCGGCATCGAGCGGGCCGGGCTGGTTGAGGATGGCGTCCGGGATGCCGGCGTGACCGATATCGTGCAAGGGCGCGGCCTGGCGCAGCTGGCGCACGGCGCCGGCCGGCATGTCGACCGCCTGCGCCAGCATGGCGGCGATCTCGCCCACGCGCTCGACGTGGCCGCCGGACGCGGCCGAGCGGCTTTCCAGCGCTTCGCCCAGGATGTGGATGATGGCGGCCTGGGTCGCTTCCGCTTCCTCGCGCGCCAGCAGTTTTTCGTAGGTGATGGCGACATTGGCCGAGAACATGCCGAGCAGCTCGCGCTCCGCCTCCTCGACCGGCTCGCTGAAGGACATGTACAGCAGGCTCTCATTGCCGTCGCGCGTGCGGTAATAGCAGGCGTAGTACAGGGGGCCGTAATGGTCGGCCTGCTCGGCCATGCAACGCAGGAAGGCGTCGCGCACCGGCGGCGGCAGATGCTCCAGGGTCTCCTCCGGCTGCAGGCCAGCGTAGGCCGGCGTCACGGCCAGCACTTGCAGGCGGCCCGGCTGGCGCGCCGCCGCGTAGGCGTTCAGGCGGCTGGCGCAGACGCCTTCCGCCGCATGCCCGAGCAGGGCCGAGGCCTGGTCCAGCACAGCGGAGCAGAAATGGCGCAGGTTGTCCGAATCGCACACCTGGGTGATGGCGTCGATCGAGCGGCGCAGGCCCTGCCGTGCGCGCTCCAGCCGCATCAGGTCGCGGTAGGCGCGCAGGCCGGAATAGAACACGGTGCTGAGCTTGGCGTGCGTGAGCTCGGTTTTTTCGCGGTAATCGTTGATATCGTAGGTTTTCAGCACCAGCGCCTGCGGCGCCTGGCCCGGCTGGCCGGTGCGCAGCACGATGCGCACATTGCGGTCGCCCAGCTCCTCGCGGATGTAGCGCACCAGTTCCAGGCCGGCATGCTCGGACTCCATCACCACGTCCAGCAGGACCAGGGCGAATCTGCCCGGCTCGGTGAGCTGGCCGCGCGCTTCGGCGCCGGAATAGCAGTGGGTGAAACGCACGCGGCGGCCGTCGAACTCGAAATCCGACATCACCAGCTCGGTGACCTGGTGCACGGCTTGCTCGTCGTCAACGACCAGGATATCCCATGGCGGCGCCGACGCAGCCGGGGCCGGCGTTTCCTCATCGTCGAACAACATATCGTCATCCACCATGCCCGGCCCCATGAAAGGTTGGTTATTGTAAATTATATACTGCTATAACCAGCCTGCCTTCTTAAAGCGGCGGTAGAGCGAACCGCAAACAACAGCCATCAGGGTCAGGGCGGCCGGGTAGCCGAAGCGCCAGTCCAGCTCGGGCATGTGCTTGAAATTCATGCCCCAGATGCCGGCAAACGCGGTCAGCACGGCGAAAATGGCCGCCCAGGCCGCCAGGCGCTTGTTGACCTCGCCCTCCTCCAGCGCCACCATCGACAGGTTGACCTGGATCGCGGTGCCGATTGTTTCGCGCATGGTATCGAGGGCGGCGCTGATGCGCAGCAGGTGGTCGTGGACGTCGCGGAAATACTCCTGGGTATTGCGGCAGACCGAGGGCACGCGGCCGCCGTGCAGCTTGCCGATCGCTTCCAGCAGCGGCACCACGGCATGGCGCACCTGCATGACTTTGCGCTTGAGTTCGTACAGCCGCTCGATATTGTCGCGCTGGGAGCCGGGGATGAAGATACGCTCCTCGATCTTTTCCAGCTCCATTTCCAGCGCATCGATGATGGGGAAATAGCGGTCGACCACGGCATCCATCAGGGCGTACAGCACGAAGCCGGCGCCCTGCTGCAGCAGGTGCGGCTCGCGTTCGGCGCGCGCCCGCACGCCGAGGAAGTCCTGGGTTGAATTGGAGCGGTTGGACAGCACGTAATTGGTGCCGACGAAGATATCGACCTCGCCCACGTGCAGCTCCTCGCCCTCGCGCAGCTCCAGCATCTTCACCACGATGAAGAGGGAATCGCCGTACTCCTCGATCTTCGGGCGCTGCTGGCCGCGGCCGGCATCCTCCACCGCCAGCTCGTGCAGGCCGAACTCCTCCTGCATCACCGCCAGCTCGCCCGGCGAGGCATCGCGCAGCGCCACCCAGACGAAAGCATCGTCGCGCGCCACAAAATCGCTGATATCCGCCACCGGGATATCAGCCAGCTTGCGCCCATCCTGGTAGGCGACGCAGTTAATCAGCATGCAGGCTCCTTATTATTGCAAGCCAGCAGCATAGCATTGGGGTCAGGTCTGTCAATCGGACATCGGGGTCAGGTCTGTCAATCGGACATTTTGCGGCCCGGAGCCAAACTGGAGTCAGTGGCCAAAGCCCGCAAAATGTCCGATTGTCAGACCTGACCCCGAATTTCGCAGCCGCAAAATGTCCGATTGTCAGACCTGACCCCGAATTTCGCAGCCGAGATCAATCGTCCTTCGCGCCATCAATCCCCAGCTCGGCGATTTTGCGCGTGATGGTATTGCGCCCGATCCCGAGCCGGATCGCGGCATCGTTCTTGCGCCCGTGCGTGTACTTGAGCGCAGTGCGGATCAGGGCCGATTCAAACTGCCGCCCCAGCACATCCATCACATCCTGCTGCCCGCTGCTCAGCATGCCCGCCGCCTGCAGCTCCAACAGGCTGAGCCAGCCTTCGGGCGAGGACGCCAGCGCCGGTGGCGCCAGCGGCTGCACGGTCCCGTGATGCTGCGGCATGGCACTTTCCGTCGCGTGCGCGGCGGCGGCCGGCGCGGTCTGCGCAGTGCCAGTGCCGCCCTGCCCCTGCGTCAGCTCGAGCGGCAAATCCTTCACCTCCACCGTCTGCCCCGGCGCCATTACGGTGATCCAGTTGCACAGGTTTTCCAGCTGGCGCACATTGCCCGGCAACTCCAGCTGCTGCAGGAAGGCCAGCGTGGCGTCGCTCATGCGCTTGGCTTCCACACCCAGCTGGCGCGCGCTCTGCACCAGGAAGTGGCGCACCAGGATGGGGATATCCTCGCGCCGCTCCCTCAAACTGGGCAGGCGCAGGCGGATCACGTTCAGGCGGTGGTACAAGTCTTCGCGGAACAGGCCGTCGCGCACGCGCTGTTCCAGGTTCTGGTGGGTGGCGGTAATCACGCGCACATTGGCCTTCAGCGGCGAGTGGCCGCCGACACGGTAGAAGTGGCCGTCCGACAGCACGCGCAGCAGGCGCGTCTGCAGGTCGAACGGCATGTCGCCGATTTCGTCCATGAACAGGGTGCCGCCTTCAGCCTGCTCGAAGCGGCCGCGGCGCGTGGTCTGGGCGCCGGTGAAGGCGCCGCGTTCGTGGCCGAACAGTTCCGATTCGAGCAGGTCTTTCGGGATGGCCGCCGTGTTGATGGCAATGAAGGGCTGCTCGGCGCGCGGGCTGTGCTTGTGCAGGGCGCGCGCCACCAGCTCTTTGCCGGTGCCCGATTCGCCGGTGATCAGCACCGTCACGTTCGATTGCGACAGGCGGCCGATGGCGCGGAACACTTCCTGCATGGCGGGCGCCTGGCCCAGGATTTCCGGCGTGTCGGCCGGCCCCGATTCGATGCTCGATTCGCGCAGGCTTTCGTCCAGCGCGCGGCGGATCAGCTCGACCGCCTTGTCGATGTCGAAGGGCTTGGCCAGGTATTCGAAGGCGCCGCCCTGGAAGGCCGCCACCGCCGAGTCGAGGTCGGAGAAGGCGGTAATGATGATCACCGGCAGGCCGGGATGGCGCTGCTTGACCAGCTGCAGCAGGTCGAGGCCGGAATCGCCCGGCATGCGGATGTCGGACACCAGCACCTGCGGCGTCTCGTGTTCCAGCGCGGCCACTGCGTCGCGCGCGTTGGCGAAACTGCGGGTGGCCAGGTTTTCGCGTGCTAAGGCTTTTTCCAGAACCCAGCGGATCGATTCGTCGTCGTCAACTATCCAGATTGGTTTCATGTATGTGATATCAAGGCAATGGCAATAAGATCCGGAAGTCGGTCAGTCCGGGCCGGCTCTCGCATTCGATGACGCCCATGTGCTGTTGCACGAAGGTTTGCGCCAAGGTCAGGCCCAGGCCGCTGCCGCCATCCCGGCCCGACACCAGCGGGTAGAAGATGCGGTCGCGGATCTGGGGCGGGATGCCCGGTCCGTTATCGATGATATGCAAATCTAATGCCAGCTGATAGCGCACCTTGGCCAGGGTCATCTGGCGCGCCACGCGGGTGCGGAAAACAATCTCGGCATCGCCCTGCTCGATGCGCGCGGCCAGGGCGTGGGCGGCATTGTGGGCAATGTTGAGCACGGCCTGGATCAGCTGTTCCTTGTCGCCACGGAACTCCGGCAGCGAGGCGTCATAGTCGCGCCGGATGGTCAGGCCGACCGGGAACTCGGCCAGGATCAGCGAGCGCACGCGCTCCAGCACTTCGTGGATGTTGACGTCGCCCACGATGTGCGGCCGGCGGTGCGGCGCCAGCAGGCGGTCCACCAGCGTCTGCAGGCGGTCCGCTTCCTTGATGATGACCTGGGTGTATTCGCGCAGCTGGGTCAGGTGCAGCGGCGGCAGCTCCATCTCCAGCAGCTGGGCCGCGCCGCGGATGCCGCCCAGCGGGTTCTTGATCTCATGCGCCAGGTTGCGGATCAGCTCCTTGTTGACCTGGCTCTGGTCGAGCAGGCGCTCTTCGCGGTCCTGCTTCATCTGCTGCACGATTTCGCGCAGCTCGATCAGCACCGCGCCGTCCGGCTGGTCGAGCGCGCTGGCGATCAGGTGCACGTGCAGCGCCTCGCGCCCGGCGCGCTCCAGCACCAGCTCCTGGCGCACGTCGGAGAACTTGTGCTCGCGCGCCTGGGCCACGATGTGCTCCAGCTCCTGCGGGGCGGCGAACAGGGCGCCCAGTTGCTGGCGCGCCAGCGCCTTGAGCGAGGATTCCAGCAGGTTCTCGCCGGCCGCGTTGACATACACGATGTGCCCGCCGCCATCGACGAGGACGACGGCCGACGCCAGCAGGTCCAGCCCTGCCAGTGCAGCGGGCCGGATACTGGCAGGGCTGTCTGGGATCATTTGATATTGGCTAATTCGCGCTTGAGCGCTTCCACATTCTGTTCCGAACGCGCGATGCTGTCCTTCAGGCCAGCGACGCGCTCCTGGTATTTGGCGGCATTGCGCTCGTCGGCCCGGCGTTCGGGCTCGCCGTTGTTGAACTCCTTGCGCAAATCGGCCAGCTTACGGCTTTCGGTGTTGAGTTCTTCGGTCAGGATGGCGCGGCGGTCGGCGTCGCGCGCCTTCTGCTCGGCGCTGTCGACGCGCGGGAAGTTAGCCGGCGCCACGGCCGGTGCGGCCGGCGCAGTGCTGCGGCGCGCGCCCGGTGTGGCCGCCGGCGCCGGGATCGCGGCGCCTGGCAGGTCGAGCGGCTTGCAATTCTTCCCCCGGCGGGTATCGGTCAGCTCCTTGCGGCCTTCGGCATCCACGCAGAGGAAAATTTGCTGCGCCTGCGCTGCGCCACTCACGGCCAGCAACGCCAGCCCTTGCAGTACTAAAGTGCGAGTGTTCATGCCGCGACTATACAACATCCGAAAAAAAACGCGAGGAAAGCAACAGCCAACCTCGCGTCGTCTTGCAGATTGCCGGCCAGGCCGGCAACCGCCCCCGATTACAGGGAGTAGTACATGTCGAACTCGACCGGGTGGGTGGTCTGGCGCATGCGGGTGACTTCGGTCATCTTCAGTTCGATGTAGGCATCGATCATCGAATCGGTGAACACGCCGCCGCGGGTCAGGAACTCACGGTCTTTGTTCAGGTGCTCCAGCGCTTCTTCCAGCGATGCGCACACGGTTGGGATCAGTGCATCTTCTTCCGGTGGCAGGTGGTACAGGTCTTTGGACGCTGCTTCGCCTGGGTGGATCTTGTTCTGCACGCCGTCCAGGCCGGCCATCATCAGCGCTGCGAAGCACAGGTATGGGTTGGCCAGCGGGTCCGGGAAGCGGGTTTCGATACGGCGGCCTTTTGGATTGGCCACGTGCGGAATACGGATCGAAGCGGAACGGTTGCGTGCCGAGTAAGCCAGCTTCACAGGCGCTTCGTAGCCTGGCACCAGGCGCTTGTACGAGTTGGTGCCTGGGTTGGTGATCGCGTTCAGCGCCTTGGCATGCTTGATGATGCCGCCGATGTAGTACAGGGCGAAATCGGACAGGCCGGCATAGCCGTCGCCAGCGAACAGGTTCTTGCCGTCTTTCCAGATCGACTGGTGCACGTGCATGCCGGAGCCGTTATCGCCAACGACTGGCTTAGGCATGAAGGTGGCGGTCTTGCCGTAGGAGTGGGCTACGTTCCACACCACGTATTTCAGGTTCTGGGTCCAGTCGGCGCGCTCAACCAGGGTCGAGAACTTGGTGCCGATTTCGTTCTGGCCGGCGCCAGCCACTTCGTGGTGGTGCACTTCGACCGGGATGCCCATCGATTCCAGGATCAGGCACATTTCGGAACGCATGTCCTGGAAGGAATCGACTGGAGGCACTGGGAAGTAGCCGCCTTTCACGGTCGGACGGTGGCCGGAGTTGCCGCCGTCGATGTCCTTGTCGGTCGACCAGGAGGCTTCGTCGGAGTCGATCTTGACCATGGCGCCGGACATGTCGATCTTCCACTTCACGGAGTCGAAGATGAAGAATTCTGGCTCTGGGCCGAAATAGGCGGTGTCGCCCAGGCCGGAGGATTTCAGGTAGGCTTCAGCGCGCTTGGCGATGGAGCGTGGGTCGCGGTCGTAGCCCTTGCCGTCCGACGGTTCGATCACGTCGCACTGCATGAACAGGGTGGTTTCTTCGAAGAATGGGTCGATATTGGCAGTTGCCGGGTCCGGCAGCAGGATCATGTCCGAAGCTTCGATGCCCTTCCAGCCGGCGATCGAGGAACCGTCGAAGGCGTGGCCCGACTCAAATTTGTCGATGTCGAAATGGGATACAGGCACGGTTACGTGCTGTTCTTTACCACGGGTATCGGCGAAACGGAAGTCCACGAACTTGACTTCGTGATCTGCTACCATCTTCAGAACGTCTGCGGCGGTCATTGCCATTGCATATCTCCTAAGTGAAAAAACTGCCGCTGCCTCTTGGGCGCGGCAAACGCTGATGGTACATTAAGCAGAAATCATGCCAGCCAAATCCCTGCAAAGAACGACTGAAAGCCGCACCATGCGGGTGCGTTTACCGATTATCGCACCACTGTGGTGCATTTTCGCACCGATTAGTGCAAATGCATCGTTGTGGTGCAGTCATCATAAAGGAAAATACATGAGTTCCAAGCCTGAAATCCTCGACCATGCACGCAAACGCGACACGTCCCTGCCCTATGCCGGTGCGGTGACCCCACATGAGGCATACGAGCTGCTGAAGTGCGACCCGCATGTGCGCCTGGTGGATGTGCGCACCAACGCGGAACGGGATTGGGTGGGACGGGTGTCGATCCCGGCCGAGCAGCATGTGGCGGTGCAGTGGAATGTGTATCCGGGCGGCACGCCGAACCCGGATTTCCTGGGGCAGCTGGCAGCGGCGGTGCCGGGCAAGGAGACGGTGATCGTTTTCCTGTGCCGCTCCGGCGTGCGCTCGCGCCACGCGGCCAAGGCCGCCACCGAGGCGGGCTATACCCAGTGCTATGACATCCTGGAGGGGTTCGAAGGCGACAAGGACGCCAACGGCCATCGCAAGACCGTGGGCGGCTGGTGCAAGGCCGGCCTGCCCTGGGCCGGCGCCTGATCGGCAACCTCGGCCCGCAGCCGCCGCATAGCGGTGTCTGACCCTGCGGGTCAGACACCGGTTTATCGGTTTAAAGCGCGTAATTCAACCGCGCATAAACAAACCGCCCGCTACGCCCGAACGGCGAATAGTTGGAGTACGGCGCGTTCCCCGTCCCATTCAGCGCCGCCGGATACGCATCCGGATACTGGTCGAACATATTCTCCACGCCCAGCGCCGCCGTCAGGCGCTGGGTGAGCTTGTAGCGCCCTTCCAGGTCGACCAGAGTCTTGGCTGTCATCCAGAAGTCCAGCGCAGCCGTGGTCCCCGGCTGCAGCACCTTGCCATAGCGGGTCGCGCGCAAGGTGCCGCTCCAGGCGCCCAGCGTGTGGTTGACGCTGGCGGTGAACTTGGTTTGCGGCGTACCGTGTTCAAAGGTCAGCACATTCACCCGGTCAAACAGCGGCGGCGCCGGATTCAAGGCCGCCAGCTGCGCCGTCACCGGCACCCGCGTCACTTCGGTCTTGGTGTAGTTGCCGGCCAGCGTAAAGTCAAACCTGCCGTAGTCCGGTGCATTCCACGGATAGTTCGCCACCACATCCACGCCGCGCGTGGTGGTATCGACCCCGTTGATGAAGAAGCGCGCCCCGCCATCGTCGAAACCGCGCGCCACCAGGTAGCTGCGCACATTCGCCTGCAGCAGGTTTTCCGACAGTACGATGCGGTCGCGGATCTTGATCTGGAAGGCGTCGAGCGTGAAGCTGGCCTTGCCCGCCTTGGCCACCGCGCCCAGCGAGAAGTTGGTCGACTTTTCCGCATCCAGCGGCTTGGCGCCAAGCGCCACCGCCGCCGGATCGCTCGGTTTGAAGGTGGTGATGTCGTACGGGACGCCGTTGATGAAGTTGATCGCGGTCGATGTGAAGTACTGTTGCTGCGGCGACGGCGCGCGGAAGCCGTTCTGCACCGAGCCGCGCAGTGCAAAGGCCGGCGTGAAGTTGTAGCGCGCCGCCAGCTTGCCCGACCAGTTGTTGCCGAAGTCGGAGTAATGTTCACCGCGCACAGCAAACGATGCCAGCAAGTCAGCGCTCAGGTTGGCCTCGACGTCGGCATACACCGAATACGCCCTGCGGCTGGCATCGCGCGCATCGCGCGGCTGGAAGCCCGGGAACACCTGCGCGCCCGAAGCGGTCTTGCGGCCGTCCGGCAGCAGCACGCCGCCGTTGCGCCAGGAGTCCGGTTCGCCGGCATGC
Source organism: Pseudoduganella sp. (assembly GCF_041914865.1). Lineage (NCBI taxonomy): Bacteria > Pseudomonadati > Pseudomonadota > Betaproteobacteria > Burkholderiales > Oxalobacteraceae > Pseudoduganella > Pseudoduganella sp. The sequence goes on from NZ_JAYSCO010000001.1 coordinate 89,518, forward strand.
AGCGCGTAGCCCTCGCGCCGCGCTTCGGCGCCCACTGCGAGGTTAAGCGGCGAAGACAGGCCCACCTCGAACTGCCGCACCCCGGACAAATTGAACGTCAGCTGGTCGTACTCAAAACCGCCGGCATCGAACACGGTCTTGGAAGCCGGTCCCAGCGAACGGTTCAGCGTATTCTCGATGGTGAAGTCCATCTTGTTCTCGCCGTAGGTGAGCGAGCTGTCCATGTCCCAGCCGCCCGCCGTCCAGGTGGCGCCGAAGGCCGCGCTGAAGTCGGACACCTCCGGCGCGATGATCGGCAGGTAGCCATTGGGGTAGATCTCGATCGTATTGGTTTCCTGCACGGCGCGGCGGAAGAAGCCGCCGCCGCGGCCATCGCGGCCCTGGTAGCTGGTCCAGCCATACAGCTTGACGCCACCGGCCAGGTCATAGCCGGCGTTGGCGAAGAAGGTATTCTGCTTCAGCTCCGGCTCGCCGTACCAGGCATTGAAGCGGTTGAAATTCGCTTCGCGCGGATCGAAGGCGCCGTTCACCAGCGGGTACTGCTGGCGCACGTCCCAGCCCGAGCGTTCGGTGTGGTGCTGGCGCTTGCGCTCCAGCGCCAGCGTCAGGAAGCCGGCCTCGCCCAGCTCCATGCCTTTCCACAGGCTGAAGGTGGCGGTGTTGCCGTCCTTGCGCTCGCGCGAATTCTGCGTGCCCCAGGTGGCGCCGGCGGGCGGTGCGCCCGGGTTGAATTCATACTCGGTATCGCGGCGGCCGTAGCTCACGCTGGCCTCGCCGCCCGTGCGGTCATTGCGCAGGCGGACGTTGATCACGCCGGCAATCGCATCCGAGCCATATTGCGCCGAGGCGCCATCGCGCAGCACCTCGATGGTCTTCACGATGCCGGATGGGATGGTGTTCATATCCACCGCCGCCGAACCGCGGCCGATGGTGCCGTTCAGGTTGACCAGCGAGGAAGCGTGGCGGCGCTTGGAGTTGACCAGCACAAGGGTCTGGTCGGGTGCCAGGCCGCGCAAGGTGGCGGGGCGGATGGTGTCGGTGCCGTCGGCCAGGCCGGGGCGCGGGAAGTTCAGCGAAGGCAGCGCCACCGACAGCGCCTGCGTGATTTCGGGCACGCCGTTGTTCTTGATGGCGTCGGCGCTGATCACGTCCACCGGCGCGGTGGTGTCGAGCACCGTGCGGTTCGAGACGCGCGTGCCGGTAACGACGACGGTGGCGGAGTTTTCCGCGGCGGGCGCTTCCTGTGCCCAGGCGGTGCTGGTAGCGAACAGCGAGGCGATGGTGACTGCGAGCAGCTGCTTCCTTGGTACGGTTCTATGCATATGCGTTCTCCGAAAAGTTAAGCCAGTTTCACTCCCTTGGCTTATCTTTCCGGTAAGGCTGCGTGACTGTCAACCAATGTTCTCGCGAACACAACACTTTTACGTGTTTGTACGTACGCGCTGCCGCACAAACTCGATATGGTTGCGCAGGCCGTAGAATTCATCGGCAAAAGACAGCGGCACGGTCAGGCGGTTCACGCGTTCCTCGATCTGGTCCAGGCGGCGCAGCAGTTCCTCGGCCGGCTTGCCTTCGTCCACGCCCTGTTCCACTGAGCGCAGCTGGCCGTACCAGCGGTAGACGCGCGAGCGGATGCGCCAGACATAGAGCGGCGGCACCACGCGCGACAGCGGCAGCACCAGCGCGCCGACGGCCAGCAGCACCACCCACAGGCGGTCGAACAGGTTGGCCAGCCAGAAGCTCATATAGCGTTGCAGGAAAGGCGGACCATCCTTGTAGAACTTGGCCGCTTCGTGCGCGACCGGGATTTCGGTGTAGCGCGGCGACGGGAACTGCCCTTGCTGCTGGAACCAGCCGGCGCCGCTGTGGATGCCGCTGGCGGCCTGCACGAACAGGTCGACCAGGGCCGGATGCAGGTCTTCGCGCGCGACCAGCGTGGCGGTGGGGGCGATCAGCTGGTAGTCGCGCGATGGCAGGTCGCGCCCCAGGTCGACAATGCCGCGCGGCAGGGTGACGTGGCTGAGGAACGGCAGGCGGCGCGCGTAGGCTTCGGCCTGGGTGAAGTCGAACAGCTTGATGCCAGGCGTCATCAGCAGCATCTGGATCAGCGGGTCGTCCGGCGCGGCGGCGAACACCAGGGCGTCGATGCGGCCTTCCAGCAGCTCCACCGTGGCGGGCGTGTTTTCCAGCGCGCTGGCGGTGAAGTCGCCCGGCATCACGCCATTCACCTGCAGCACCTGGCGGAACAGGCGCGGGGCGCCGCTGCCTTCCGGGCCGAGGTTGATTTTCAGGCCTTTCAGTTTGGTCAGGCTGGTGACGGCTTTCTTCTCGCGCATGAAGAGCCAGAGCGGCTCGGTAAACAGGCTGCCCAGCGAGACCAGGCCGCGCCGTTCGGCGTCGGCTTCGTTGGTGGAGCCGCTTTGCACGAAGGCGATGTCGGTCTCGCCTTTGTTCAGGCGCTGCAGGTTTTCCTGCGATCCCTGGCTGGGCTGCAGGTTGACCTTGATCCCGTGCCGGGCCATGGCTTGCTGGTAGCGCTTGCCGATGTTTTCGTAGGCGCTGTTTTCCTGGCCGGTGGAGAGGTTGACCACGCGCGGCGGCGTGGGGTCGATGATCCAGAAGGCCAGCGCGCAGGCGGCGATGATCAGCAGGACGGTGGGGGCGACGGAAACCAGCAGGTCGCGCAGGCTGAATTGGGTGAACTTGATGAGCTTCATGGGGGCATTTTAACCCGGTGAACCAGGGTCTGACCCAAGGGTCAGACCCCGTCCGTGCAGCCGCCATTGGTCGGGTCAGACCCTTGGGTCTGACCCGGGTTTACCGGGTTTAGCGCGCGCCGCAGGCGCGCAAGGGCGCGGCAGGGACAGCCGCCGCAGTCGTGGCCAACGTCGCCGCCGGCAGCACCGCCCCCGGCGCATTGGCAACGGCCACCACGGGCGCCGGCTTCTGCTGGCCCGGCTCGATCAGCGGCATCAGCGAAGGCGCCAGCACCGTCAGCAGCTGCACCGGCAGCGCCGACGTGAAATCGTAGTTCTTCGACTCCGGCCCATGCACATACGCCGTCATCGAGCCGAAGAAACGCTCGCCGATATTGAACACGAACGTCGCCGAGCGGTTCACATAGCGCGACTCGATCAGGCGCCCGCCCGCCGCATACACGTCGAAGCGCTGGTCGCCGGTACCGGTCTTGCCGCCGACCGGGATCACCTGCCCATCCGCACCGACGAAGGCCGTCTTCACGCGCCGCGCCGTGCCGTCCGACACCACCTCGCGGATCGCATCGCCCAGCGCGCGCGCCACTTCCGGCGACAGCACCTGCTCGTTGGACGAGGACTTGTTGCGCGCCAGCGTGGTCTCGTACGGCGTACCGGCGGCGAAATGCAGCGACTCGATGCGCTGCGTGGTCTTGCGCACGCCGCCGTTGACGATAATGCCCATCATCTCAGCCAGCGCCGCCGGACGGTCGGCCGAGGCGCCCAGCGTGGTCGCGTACGACGGCACCAGCGAATCGAACGGGTAGCCCATCTTTTTCCACTGGCGGTGCACGCCCATGAAGGCTTCCATCTCCAGCAGGCCGGCGATGCGCTTGTCCTGCGCATGCTTGCGGTGGGTCTTGAACAGCCACTGGTAGACCTCCTGGCGCTCCTTCTCGCTGGCGGCGACCGCGTCGGACAGGGAAGCGCCCTGGTTCTGGTGCAGGTAGGCCACCAGCCACAGTTCGAGCGGGTGCACCGCCGCCAGGTAGCCGCGGTCGGCCAGGTTCCATTTGTCGATCGCGTACTGCTCGTACATCTTGGCCAGGCGCTCGTCCGGCACGTCGTTCTGCACCTTCAGGTTGTCGTTGACGAACTTGCTGAACTCCGCCAGCGTGGCGTTCGGGTACAGCGTGCGGTGGATGGTGGCCAGGCGGATCGGCGTCGGGCGGATCGAGTCCAGCAGCACGTCGTTCAGTTCCGACGTCTTCTTGCCCTTGTACTTGGCGTAGAAGCGCACCAGGAACTCCTTGCCTTCCTTGTCGGCGAAGCGCGCCAGGTAGGCGGCGCGGCGCGGGTCGTCGGCGTCGGCCAGCACGGTCTGCGAGGAGCCCGGCATCTGGAACGAGTAGTACTTGACCACGTCGCGCATCAGGCGCACAAACACCAGGTTGGTGGAGCGGCGCAGCGCCTCGCGCACCGACATGATCTTGGAGTCGTCGTCCTTGCTGAAGTTGCCGAAGTAATGCAGGCCGCCGCCGGTGAAGAAGCCCTCGCCCGGGTTGGCCGAGTACTTGCGCTCGAGCGCCGCCTGCAGCATGGCCGGCAGGTCGCGCTTGTCCATCGGCGTCATGGCCAGGTACTCCAGGCCCCAGGCGGTCAGGCGGTCGCGCGGGTCGACCGAGATCTTCTTCAGTTCCGCCGCATCCATCGCGCCGTACTTCTTGTGCAGCTGGTCGATGATGTCCATATAGGTGACCAGGGTGCGCAGCTTGGCGGTGGAGCCCAGATCCAGCTTGGCGCCTTCGTTGATGTCCAGCGGCTGGTCGTAATTGTCGGTCTGCACGCGCAGGTAGTTGGCGTGCTCGCCGCGTTCCAGCAGCGTGAAGCTGTACACCACGTTGGCCGGGTCGCCGTTGCCCAGCAGGCCCTTGCCCGTGAGGCCGGCCTTGACCGCGGTTTCCTGGTCGCGCAGCTGGCGCAGCAGGGCGGTCACGGCGCGCTGGGTTTCCGCGTCCAGCGTGCTGCTGACGGCCAGGTCCAGGCGGTCCAGGTTGTACATGCGGTTGTCGCCCAGCAGGTTGGCCAGGTGCACGCGCACCGCGTTGGAGGCCTTCTTGGTCACATACGACATCGGCGGCGCGGCCTGCAGGCCGTTGCCCTTGGCCGGATGCAGCTTCACCTGCAGCGCGGCGTCGCGCAGCTGCGGCGTGATGATGCCGGCGCTGGCCAGCAGGCGCAGGTGGCTGTTGGCCAGCACTTCCAGGTCTTCGTCGCCGTCGCCCAGGTAGTAGCTCGGGCGGCGCTGTGCGATCAGCAGCGACAGCGCTTCCTTGAACGCCAGGGCGCTGCCCGGCTGGTCCATTTTGCCGCCCAGCAGGTGCGCCACTTCATCGAAATCGCGGCCGTACCAGACCCACATGCCGTCGCCGATGCCATTCACCTCGCCGTAGCCCGGCTTGGCCGACAGCGGCACGGTGTTGAGGTAGTCGACCACGATCTGGCGCCGCACCTTGGTGGTGTCCTCGCCCTGCTGGTAGGCGCGCAGGGTGGCCGACACCATCTGCTGCAGCTTGTCCTTCATGGAGCCGGTGCGGCCTTCCGGCGAGTGGCGGTACTTCTCGATCTGGGTGGCCAGGGTGGAGCCGCCGGCCGCGCGGTGGCTGCCCAGCCCGACCGCGCCCATCGATTTTTCCAGGATGGCCTTGGACAGGCGGTCCCATTCCACGGCCGGGTTGCGTTTCGGGTATTTATTGTCGAGCAGCTCGCGGTTCTCGATGAACAGCAGGCTTTGCACCAGCGCGGTCGGGGTCTGCTCGAAGCTGCCGTAAATGCGCTCCGGATAGCTGGCCGAGAACAGCGGCTGCGCGCGGCAGTCGAAAATGGTCAGGCCAGTGCGGGTCTTTTCGCGGTAGGTCGCGAACACGCCCATATCGGTCAGCTCCACCATCTTGGGCGAGAAGCGCGCCTGCGAAATGATTTCGTAGTCGCGCGCTTTCAGCTTGTCCAGGTAATCCGGCAGGTTGGCGTAGCCAAGGCGCTCGTCGTACGGGCTGTCGTGCGGGTAGCGGATCGACTTGCTCGGCCCCGGCTCCACTTTATAGGTCAGCTGACTGACCAGGTCCGTGAACAGGCGCGCCTGCATCGTCGAGGTGCGGGTCTCGTGGTAGCCCCAGAAACCGGCCACGGTCAGCAGCACCAGGATGAGCACAATGAGGGCATTGCGCGAACGCGAACCTTTTTTCGGTTCCGATGGTGGTGGTGGTGCGGGCTCGGTAGGGTCGTAAGGGCTTGTTTCGTGATCTTGTTGGGAAGGCATAGGTACCGAGCGCAAACGCCGCCTGTTGCCGCCATATCCAACCGCTGCCGCGCCAGCGCGCATTTTGCGCACCACACGAACGACAACGCGGGGCCGGCGAAAACGACGATTGCTTAACATAGTGTTCAAACCGGACAATACATGCAGAGTATTTCTGCTTGATTACCATTGCACCACAACGGCGAACGGTGCACGGGGCAAGACGCAAAAAATTTAAACTTGACGTAGTACTTTCGCAAAAAAACAACGGCGCCCCACGCCGTTTGTGAGCGCCGTTGCAAGAGCTGTTAACACCCTTTTCACACTGTTGAATCAGGGCTTCGCGTACTCCACATTCAAGGCGTCGAGTTCGCGGCACATGTGGGCAAACGCCGCTTCGCACTGGGCCGGATCGCCCTTCACGCCAAGCTCGATGTGGCGCCGCGTTTTCGCATCGCCGACGCTGGGCAGGCTGAACACTTTGATGCGCGGCCAGGCCGCTTCCAGCGCCAGCATCAGCGGCGTCAGGGCCGCTTCCGCTGCCTCGTACACTAGCACCGATTGCTCAGCGCGCGGCTCACGATTGAACAGGTCCGCATAGTGGTTGTCCAGCACCCATTCGATCATGGGCCAGGCCATGACCGGGAAGCCGGGCACGAAGTAATGCGTGCCATGCGCGAAACCGGCCACATTGTTATAAGGATTCGGAATCAGTGCAGCGCCTTGCGGGAATTCGGCCATCTGCAGGCGCTGCAGGTTGTCCGGCGCATCCAGGTCGGCCACTTCGCCCTTCTCCTGCGCCACCTGGCGGATGCGCTGCTGGATACCTTCCTTGGCACCCTGGTGCATCACCAGCGGCACACCAAGTGCGGCGGCGGCGGCCTGGCGCGTGTGGTCGTCCGGCGTGGCGCCGATGCCGCCGCAGGAGAACACGATATCGCCGCTGGCGAAGGTGCGCTTGAGGGTGGCGGTGATGCGCGCGCGGTCGTCGCCCAGGAATTCGGCCCAGCCCAGTTGCAGGCCGCGCGCCGCCAGCAGCTGCACCACTTTGGGGAAATGCTGGTCGACCCGTTTTCCCGACAGGATTTCGTCGCCGATGATGATCAGTCCGATTGGCATAGGCTTTCCTCAAAAGGTGCGTGGCGCAGCTGGGCCAGGGCTTGCAGGCAATAATATTCAAACCACAGGCCGGTGAAGATGAATATTACGACATACACCCAGATCGAGGCCGCCAGCAGGATCGGGAAGAAGGCTATCGCGGCGGCCGCGCCGCCGACCCAGACCAGGGCCGGCAGCGAGCCGGCCAGGCCGGACACGACGCCGATCGACATCAGCGGCCAGCGGTGCTCGCGCTGCAAGGTGGCCAGTTCCTCCGGGCTGGCGTAGTCGGCCAGCGCGTCGTAGCTCATGACGCGGCTGGTCAGCCAGCCCCACAGCAGCACGGTGGCCAGGCCGGCCAGCGGCGGGAAGATGTACAGCGGCAGGATGCACAGCCAGGCCAGCAGGAAAATGCCGAAGGCGCCCAGCGCCTTGGCCACGCCGCCCAGGATGGAGCCGCCCTGCTTTTTCTCCAGCTGCGGGAAATGGCGGCCGCCGACGTGGCGCACGATGAAAGGCATGGCGGCCACACCGATGAAGATCATGGCGGTGACGATCATCAGCGGCAGCAGCAGGAGCAGCGCGAACAGCGGCACCACGATCGAGCGCAGGCCGCCCAGGCCGATCGACTGCAGCCAGTCGCTGGTGACGCGGTACACCTCAAAGCCGACGAAATGGCCGTGCAGCCAGTCCAGCAGCGGCTGCAGGCCAAGCCAGAGCAGCAGCGCCCATAGCGCCACCGACAGGATAAAAGGGACGATGCTCAACAACAGGATCTTGCCGTGGAACTGGGACAGCAGGGCCCTGCCGTAAGCGTGGAAAACTGCGCGCATATTAATTCGGGTTCTTTCTCATATATTCAAACATCCGCTTCAGGCCCAGCCACTGCTGCGCCCAGAAACCGCGTCCGTAATCGCGGCCCGCCAGCTGGTCGCGCACGCCGGTGGCTTCGAAGCGCGGCGTGAAATTGGCGGTGCGGAAAATAATGTCCCAAAGTGGGAACAGGACGGCGAAATTGCAACCGCCCAGCGTGCCCTGCCCTTTCGATTCATGGCCGACGCCGATGGCGTGGTGCATGCGGTGGAAGCGGGGCGACACCAGCAGCCGTTCGCCGATGGGGCCGAAGTGTATACGAACATTGGCATGCTGCAGGCTTTGCACGATACGGGACAGCGACACCAGCAGCACATACTGGCTGGGCGGCACGCCGATGGCCAGCGCCAGCACGGCCATCATGATGTCGCGCAGCAGGTCGTCCAGCAGGTGGTTGCGGTCGTCGCTCCACAGGTTCATGTTCTGCTGGCTGTGGTGCAGGCTGTGCAGGCCCCACCACCAGTTGAAATGGTGCTGCGCGCGGTGGAACCAGTAATCGGCGAAGTCCAGCACCACCAGGTAAATGGCGAAGCTGGCCAGCGGGTGCATGTCGGTCACCAGGTTTTCCAGGTTGAAGGGCTGCACGCCGCCCATGTGCAGGGCGCCGGCGGCGGCGTCCATCAGCGGGTCGAGGGTGAAGAACAGCAGCAGCGGCACCAGGCCGATGCGCTGCAGCACGGTGTAGGTGAAGTCGTTCCAGCGCGCGCGCCGGTCGGTGAACTGGTGCACCGGGATGGCCGCTTCCAGCGGGCGCAGGACGAGGAACAGCAGCACCAGCTCGGCGACGCCGATCAGCAGCCACTCGGTGCCTTCGAAGGCTTCTTCGGTGACGTCGCCCATGCCGGTAATGTAGAGCAGCGGCTGGATGGCGCTTTCAAACAGCCAGCCCTGGGCCTGGCCCAGCAGGTCGAGGAGGAATTGGATCATTGGCGGTAGTCCGGGTGTTCTCGCAGGGTGGCGAAGCAGTAGCCTTTCTGCTTCAGCCCTTCAATCAGTGGTTCCAGGTTGGCCGGCGCCCAGGGGTCCTTGCGCGACCAGATGCCCATGTGGGCCATGAAGATGTCGCCGTCGCGCAGGCCGTCCAGGGCGCGCCGCAGCAGCTGGGCGTTGCTGGCAAGCTCGACCGGCAGCTCGTCGCCCGAGAAGCCGGCCGGGGTGGCCCAGGCGGCGTGCCGGTAGCCGCAGGCCTGGCCCGCCGCCAGCGTGCGCGCGCTGGTTTTGCCGCCGGGCGCGCGCCAGAACGGGTCGAGGCGCTGCCCGGTCAACTCTTCGAAGCGGCGCCCGACGCGCTGCAGCTCGGCGCAGTACTGCTGCGCGGTCCACTCCTGCACGCGGCCGGCTTGCGGGCCGAACTGGGGCTTGACGGCGATCTTGCCGTGGGCGGCGTCGCGCACGTAATAGGTGTGGTCGAAGGTATGGCTGCCGAAGGCGTGGCCTTCCGCCACCCGGTCGCGCCAGTAGCCAGCCCATGCCGGGTCGAGCGAGTAGTCGCCGTTGACGGTCTTCTCGTTGGCCAGGAAGAAGGTGGCTTTGACGCCCTGCCGCTTCAGCACGGTGGCAATCAGGCCGGCCTGCGACTGGCTGCCGGTGTCGAACGTCAGGTAGATCGTGCCGCGGCATGGCTGCCCCTGCCCCGGCGCGGATGCGCCGGCGGCGCTGCTCCAGGCGGCCAGGGGCGCGAGCACGGCCAGCGCCAGCACGCGGGCGGCGAGCGGCGCGATGCGGGCGGGCGTGGCGGCGTCCATTACATGCGGGCCGAGGAGTTGGCGAAGAAAACGCCGTGCGGCGAGCGGCCGACCGGGATCATCTTGACGACCTTCTTCTGCTGCAGGTCGATCACCGCCACTTTTTTGATCCAGCGCAGCGTGGCCCACATGTATTTGCGGTCGGCGGTGATTTCCATGCAATCGGGCCCGCCCGGCACGTCGATGGTGCCGACGTTTTCCAGCGTTTTCTGGTCGATGACGTTGATGGTGTTGGAGACCCGGTTCGACACATAGGTGAACCGCCCGTCGCCCAGCGCACGGAAATTGTGGGTGCCGGCGCCGGCCTTGATGCGCTTGACCGTCTTGCGCGCGCGCCAGTCGATCACCTCGACATAGTCGCTGCCCATGATGCCGACCAGCAGGTACTTGTCATCCGGCGTCATCGCAATGCCGGCCGGCAGCTTGCCAACCGGGAGCGTCCACAGCACGTTCTGCGTACGCAGGTCGATTGCGCTGACCTGGTCGCTGCCCTGCTGGGTGATGAAGGCGGTCGTGCTCTTCGCATCGAAGGCGATATGGCTCGGCAGCTTGGGCAGCGGCACGCGCTTGGCCAGCGTCATGTCCTTGCCGTTGTAGGTGTAGATATCGATCCGGTGCAGGCGCAGCGAGGTGGCGACGAACCATTTCTGGTCCGGCGAAAAGCCGATCTGGTACGGGTCGAGGATGTCCTTGATGCTGCGCTGTTTCTGGCCCGTGACCGGGTCCAGGAACACCAGTTCGTTGCCGACGGCGCTGGCGACGATCAGCGACTTGTTGTCGGGGGTGGCCATCAGGTGGTGCGGTTCCTTCCCTACCGGGAACGTCTGCAGGCTCTTATAGCTGGACTGGTCCAGTAACTGGACCGTGGCGTCGCGCGAATTCAACACGACGACGACGTTGGCCTGGGCCGACGGCACGCCTGCCAACAAACCACATAAAACTGCTGCGCTACGGATACTGCGGAACATGAAAAGCTCGCTTATTGTTAAGCCAGCCACTATTTTAAGGTCAATCCACTTGAGAATAGTTATTGCCGACAACATTTAAGGGGTATCTGCCGCAGATGCACTACAATCGCGGCCTAAGTCCCTCATTTCAAAGGAATCCAAATGACTATCACCACCACCGCATCCGGCCTGCAATACGACGACATCCAGGTAGGCGACGGCGCCGAAGCCAAGGCTGGCCAGAACGTCACCGTGCACTACACCGGCTGGCTGCGCAACGACGACGGCAGCAAAGGCCCGAAATTCGATTCCTCCAAAGACCGCAACGACCCGTTCGAATTCGCCCTGGGCGCCGGCATGGTGATCCAAGGCTGGGATGAAGGCGTGCAAGGCATGAAAGTCGGCGGCACCCGCCAGCTGATCATCCCTGCCAGCCTGGGCTACGGCTCGCGCGGCGCCGGCGGCGTGATCCCGCCGAACGCCACCCTGATCTTCGATGTGGAACTGCTGGGCGTATAAACCCGCGCCGGCCTAACGCAGCCACTTGCGCTGCACGGCCTCCTGCTCGGCCTTCGCATCCAGCGGCTGCCCGCTGATGCGCTGGTCGATCGCCTCCAGCACCTGGGGCGGCATTTCCGCCCCAGCCTGGCGATACTCCCCTTGCTGGCCCTTGGCCGGATTCTGCAGCGCCATCTGCACCTTCCAGCTCCCGCCCTGGCGGCACGCCAGGCCCGCCATTTCCTGCGCCGTCATGAAGCTGCGGCAGTAGACCCCTTCCTGCGACAGGAAGCTGGTGCCGATGCGCACCGGCCCGCCGCTGCCGCCCAGCTGCTGGTCCAGCGCCGTCGCCAGGCGCCCTTGCGCCACCAGCACGCCGTCGCGGCTGGCCACCGTTTCGCCATGTTCAATGGGCAGCATGCCGATGCCGAAATGGCCCACCATCACCCCCAGCACCAGCATGGCGGCCAGGGCGCCCCACTCCGGCCAGGACCAGCTGCGGCCGCGCGCGGCCTTGCGCGCGGCCTGCTGCTCGGCCTCGCGCCGCGCGCGCACCGAGTCCAGGCTGACCACCGTGGCCTGGCGCAGCGGCTGCGCCAGGCGCGGCGGCACGGCTTCCTCGGCCACCGGGGCATAGGCGGCAAACACGTTGGCGCGCATGGCCTTGTGCTGGGCCACGCGGTGCGCCAGGCTGGCGTCCTTGCGCATGGCCTCCTCCAGCGCGCGGCGCGTGACTTCGTCCAGTTCGCCATCGGCATAGGCCATCAGGACCTCGTCGGAAAAACTCTTCATGCTAACCTCGCTTGTTCCGATAAATGTTCTTGCAGGGCGCTGCGGGCGCGCACCAGGCGGCTGGTCAGGGTGCCCAGCGGGATCTCCAGCACTTCGGCTGCCTCTTTATAGGGCAGCCCCTCGACCAGCACCAGGCCAACCACCAGCCGGTGCTCTTCGCTCAGCAGGCTGACGGCTTTTTGCACGGCCATGCGCTGCTGGTGGGCTTCGGCAAAGTCGTCGCCGACGTGCTCGCCCTCTTCCTCCGGCACAAACAGCTCGCTGCGGCGGGTACGGGCGCGCACTTCGTCAATCCAGGCATTCTTGATGATGCGGAACAGCCAGCTGTCCAGGCGGGTGCCGGGCTGGTAGGAAGCGCTGTGCACGATCGCGCGCTCCACCGCCAGCTGGACCAGGTCGTCCGCATCTTCCCGGTGCCAGGCCAGGGTGCGGGCGAAGCGCCGCAGCCGCGGCAACAGCGCGGCAATGTCGTCGTGCAGGGCGTTATCGTTGTCCATCATATGTGGAGAACGAACGGGGGAGGGATTTTAATCCCGCCTTCCATCGTTATTACTGATTAGATACCGATAGCCTATATTATCATCCGACCATGCCAAGCCTGCGCCCGTCTCGTCTCCTGTTGCGTTCCTGCCGCTGCCTGCTGCTCGCCCTGGGCGCGCTGGCTGCTGCCGCGCCGGCCTGGGGCCAGCTCGGCTTGCCGGGCGTGCCGCAATTGCCAGGCGGACTGGGCGGACAGCTGCCGTCGCGGCTGGAGGATGGCGGCTTGCGCAGCCGGCTGCGCGAGCGCGTGCTGGATATGACGGAACTGCCGCGCCAGGTGGCATCGCTCGACCAGCTGCGGCTGGCCACCATCCGCGACCTGCTGGCGCGCCACCCGGCGCAGCTGGAAGCCGATCCGCGTGGCTTCCCCATCGTCCGGCGCGAAATCCTGGCCTGGTCGCCGTCGGCGGCCGGACTGGCGGCGGCCACGGCGGCCGGCCTGGACGTGGCCAGCCGGCAGGACATGCCCGAAGTCGGGCAAACGCTGGTGGTCTTGCGCGTGCCCGACGGCGTCGCCACGGCGGCGGCACTGGACGCCCTGCGCGCGGCCGACCCGGAGGGTGTTTACGATTTCAACCATGTCTATACCGGCGCCGAAGGCGGCGCGGGTGCTGCGCCCGCCAGCGGCGCGGGGGCGGCGACTGGCGGCGCGGTGGGCGGCACGGCGGGCGATGTGCGCATCGGGCTGGTGGACAGCGGGGTCGATGCGCGGCACGAAGTGTTCGCGGATGCCCGCATCGTGCGCTGGGGCTGCGACGGCGCTGCCGTCCCTGCCCCGCACGGGACGGCGGTGGCGGCCCTGATGGTGGGGAAGTCGGCCCGCTTCAGCGGCGCGGCGCCGGGCGCGCGCCTGTTCGCGGCGGATATCTATTGCGACCAGCCTGCGGGCGGATCGGCCAGCCGGATCGTGCAGGCCCTGGCGTGGCTGGCGCGCGAGCAAGTGGGCGTGATCAACATCAGCCTGGTGGGGCCGGCCAACCGGACCCTGGGCAGCACCGTGGCGGCGCTGGTGGCGCGTGGCCACCTGCTGGTGGCGGCGGTCGGCAACGATGGCCCGAACGCGCCGCCCCTGTACCCGGCCAGCTATCCCGGCGTGGTCGGCGTGAGCGCGGTCGATCCCAAACGGCGCCCGCTGCCGGAGGCGGCGCGCGGGCCGCAAGTCATGTTCGCGGCGCCGGGCAGCCAGATGGCGGCGGCGGCCATCGGCAGCCCGCCTTACAAGATGGTGCGCGGGACCAGCTTCGCCGCGCCTTTGGTGGCGGCGCTGCTGGCGCCGGAGCTGCCCGCGCCCGCGCCCAGCCAGGCAGCGCGCGCCCTGGCCACTTTGTCCGCAGGCGCCGTGGCGGCGGGCGACGGCACCGGGCGCGGCGTAGTGGGTGAAAACCTGCGCGTCCCGCCTTCCAGCTTCCGCTGAAATTTTTTTCTTGGATGGAGGGATTAAATCCCCGATCCGGTTCGTTCTCTGTATGAAAGCGGCGGATTTCCCGCGGCAAGACTCAGGAGAACAGACATGAATACCAAGCTCGCAAACTTCATCGGCAGCGCACTGATTACCCTTGCCAGCGCAGGCACCGTCGCCCATGCCGGCCCACTGGGCGGCGCCCTGGGCGGCAATATCGGCGGCGCGATCGGCGGCGGACTGGGTGGAGGTTTTGGCGGCGGCATGGGGGCGATGCGGGGCGGCATGACGGGCGATATCGCCGGTCGCGCCGTACGCGGTTCCCAGCGTAGCCTGGACGCCAGCGGCAGCGTGGATGGCGCGGCCAAGCTGGCGCGCGACACCGGCGCCGCATCCGGCGGCGCGAACGATGGCGCCGGCAAACCGGCAGGCGGCGTCGCAGGCGATGCCAATGGCGCTTCCAGCCTCGGCGCCACGCTGGCGCGCAGCACAGGCGCGATGACGGGCGGCGCAAACGGTGCGGCAACGGGCGGCGCGAACGCCGCCTCCGGCGTTGGCGGCATGCTGCCGCGCGCCGCAGGTGCGGCGGCCGGCAACGCAAACGGCACGGCAAGCGGCGCGGCGGACGGCTCCGCAGCCGGCACGGCGAGCGGCCCGGCGACGGGCGGCGCGAACACGGCGCCTGGCATCGGCGCCAACCTGGTGCGCGGCGCCGGCGAGATGACCGGCCGCGCGGACGGCGCGGCCACGGGCGGCGCAAACGCCGCCTCCGGCGCCGGCGGCATCCTGCCACGCGCGGCGGGTGCGGCGAGCGGCAACGCGAACAGCGTGGCAAGCGGCGCGGCGGACGGAACCAGCGCCAGCACGGCGAGCGGCCCAGCGACGGGTGGCGCGACAGGCGGCGCAAACGCGGCGCCTGGCATCGGCGCCAAACTGGCACGCGGCGCCGGCGAAATGACCGGCGGCGCGAACGGCGCGGCAGCCGGTGCGGCGGCCGGCAACGCTGGCAGCGCGCCCAAGGGCGCGGCGGAAAACGGCGAGGCGAATGGCGCGGCAAACGGTAACGCCGCCATGTCCCCGCTGCCGCTGCGCCGTGCCGCCAACGGTGCGGCAGATGCCTCGGCGGCAGGCCAATCCAGCGCCCGCAGCGCAGCAAAGCGCGGCACCGGCAGCGCTGCAAACGCAGCCGCCCCAGCGCCGCGCAGCGTCTCCGCCAACGCCGGCGTGAATGCCGGTTTCAGCGCCCAAGCCGGCAAAAACGCCGCCGTTGAAGGCTCCAGCCAATAAACCAGCGGGCTGTGACGGCTCGCCGCAAAACCTTAAACTAGGCGAGGTTTTCGTTCAAATGAAGCGGAAATTTCGTAGCGAGCCAGTCACTATATGGTCTTCTTCAAAAAAGGGTGAACACTTTTTTCAATTAATGTGCTAATCTGCGCGCTCCATTAACCAAGGAGGTAGTAATGAAAAAAGGCGAACTGATTGCAGAATTTGCGAAGCGCACCGAAATGTCCGGCGCCGCCGCTAACGACGCAATTAACACCCTGATCGCGATCGTTACCGAGCGTCTGAAAAAGGGCGACACCGTTGGCATCACCGGTTTCGGCACCTTCTCCGTCGCCAAGCGCGCAGCCCGCAAAGGCCGCAACCCAGCAACCGGCGAAGCGATCAAGATCGCTGCATCCAAGACCCCTAAGTTCTCGGCTGGCGCGACCCTGAAAGCCGCTGTGAACCCAACCAAGAAGAAGTAATTCTTCCGGCGTACCGCCAGAACGGCGGTTCAAGATTGGCCGCCAAGGCTTGTCTTGAACCGCCGTTTTTTATTGTGCAGCGCACTGCCACCGAACCAAGGAGCCCCTGGATGCGACGACTTGCCGCCCTGATTTGCGCCCTGCTGCCGCTGACTGCGGCGGCCTTCAATCCCGCCGGGCTGTCATTCAGCCACCACGACTGGGAACTCGCCTGCGACAACACCGGCACCTGCCGCGCCGCCGGCTACAGCAGCAACGATGCCAGTGACTACGCAGTCTCCGTCCTGCTGACGCGCGAGGCAGGCCCCGGGCAGCCCGTGAGCGGCCAGGTCATGCTCGGACAATACGGCGAGAACCCGGTGGTGGAGAGCCTGCCGGCCAAATTCAAGCTGGCACTGCGGATCAATGGCCGCGCGCACGGGACCCTGGCTTTCAGCAAAGACGCACTCACGGCGGACCTGGGCGCCAGCCAGGTCGCGGCGCTGGTGGCCGCGCTGGCGAAAAACGCGGACATCGAGATGAGCATGGGCCGCCACGCCTGGCGCCTGTCGGATAGCGGCGCGGCGGCGGTCCTGCTGAAAATGGATGACTACCAGGGCCGCGTCGGCACGCCGGGCGCCCTGGCGCGTAAAGGCAGCAAGCCCGAAGCCGGCGTTCCAGCCGCAGTGGCTGCGCCCAGGATCGCCCTTGCGCCGGTCGCGAAGGCGCAGCCGGCCGATGCCCAGTTCCTGGCGCGCCACGGCAAAGCGCTGCGCGCCGCCCTGCAGGCGGCCACCAAGGAGGAAGATTGCGGCGACCTGCACGACCCGGCGCAAACGCCGGAACTGGAGGCGCAGCGCCTGTCGCCAACCCAGATGCTGGTATCGACCCGCTGCTGGCTGGCCGCCTACAACGCCGGCAGCGGCTACTGGGTGGTCAACGACAAACCGCCGTTCCAGCCGGTGCTGGCCACCGCCAGCGGCAGCGATTACGGCGACGGCAAGATCGGCGAGCAGCATAAGGGCCGTGGGCTGGGCGATTGCTGGTCCTCGCGCACCCTGGGCTGGGATGGCAAGCGCTTCCAGCTGATCGAGGAGTCCAGCACCGGCATGTGCCGCCTGATCGCCCCCGGCGGCGCCTGGGCGCTGCCGACCCGGGTTTCCCGCTAGCGTGGAATTTGGAGCCTATACTCTAAGGCAGCGGCGGCGTTATTTTGTATGATGGCGCTTCGTACCCCACCCAACCAGAGGTAAACACAATGAGCCTGCAAGAACAGTTCGACGCGGCGATGGCCGATTCCAAGAACCTGCCGGAGCGTCCGGACAACATGACCCTGCTGAAAATCTACGCCCTGTACAAGCAAGGCTCGGCAGGCGATGCTACCGGCGAGCGTCCAGGCATGACCGATTTCGTCAACCGCGCCAAGTTCGACGCCTGGGCAGCCCTGGCCGGCACCAGCCAGGACGACGCCAAACAGCAGTACATCGACCTGATCGAAAGCCTGAAGTAATACCCCATGGGGACCGTGCCGACCGCCTTGCGCTGGTTGCTGGTCCCCGTCTCCATCGCCTTTGGCTGCTGGTCCGGCATGGCGCTGGCCCTCCTGCTGTTTTCCGCCTTCACCTCCCTCTGCCCTGCCGACAAGCTGGTCTCCGGTTTTTGCACCGCCGACTGGGCTCCTGCCATGGAACAGTCAGTCCAACATGCCGGCGCCGCCGCTGGCGCCGCACTGGCAGTCCTGCTGCCGTATCTCCTGGCGCCAAGCCACAAGCGCCTCGCAGCTGCCATCGCCTTCGCGCTGGGCGCAGCCTTTGCCATTTGGGTCGCCATCGCCAGCCCCGCAGCCTGGCCTTACGCCGCCTGCGCCATCGGCACGGGGCTGCTGGTGCTTGTCAAAACCCGTGCACATGCTGCACACTAGGCTTTTTGCAAAATAACTAACACACAAATGCTGGATAACCATTGCAAGATCGCAGCCGTGCTCCATATCATCATGGGCGCATTCCTGCTGCTGACGCTCCTTTTCGTCATGCTGTTCTTTGGCGGCATGGCCGCCCTGGCCCAGGCCGAGGTGCCCTTCCTGGGCTGGATCGCCGGCTTCGGCGCCTTCATCGTCGGCCTGTTCGCGCTGTATGGCGTGGCGCAGATCGCCGCCGCCGCCGCCTACCTGAACGGCTCGGCCGCTGGCCGCACCTTCGTGATCATCTTCAGCGTGATCGCCCTGTTTAACTTCCCGCTAGGTACCGCCGCCGGCGGCTACTCGCTGTGGGCGCTGCTGCGCAAGTAATTCCCGCCACGCCGCCGGAGGGCAGCCAGGCCAGCCTGCGCCTGCCCGGCGCGTATTTCCACGACTGCTACCAGGTCGCCGTGCCGGACGACGGCGCTTCGGCGCTGGAACATTATCTGCGCGTGGTGCGCCAGACACCCGCCTGGGTCAACCGCCTGATGGCGCTGCGTAACTGGATGGTGGGCTTCGTCGGCCTGAAGAACCTGGGCCACCTGGCCAGCCTCGATGCCGCGCGCGCGGCCAGCGACTACCGCGTGGGCGACCGGGTCGGCATCTTCTCCCTGCTCCACCTCTCGCCCGGCGAAGTGCTGCTGGGCGACTCGGACAAGCACCTGGACGTGGTGCTGTCCATCTGCAAAGCGCCGCAGGGCATGCTCAGCGTCAGCACCGTGGTGCACGTGCATAACTGGCTGGGGCGCCTGTACATGATGCCGGTCACGCCGCTGCACAAGGTGATCGTGCGCACCATGCTGAAGAGGACTGCGGCGGCGCGCACGGTCTGATATCCTTC
Source organism: Pseudoduganella sp. (assembly GCF_041914865.1). Taxonomy (NCBI): domain Bacteria; kingdom Pseudomonadati; phylum Pseudomonadota; class Betaproteobacteria; order Burkholderiales; family Oxalobacteraceae; genus Pseudoduganella; species Pseudoduganella sp. The sequence continues at coordinate 107,926 of NZ_JAYSCO010000001.1, forward strand.
GGGGCGTATGCAAAGCCTCGAACGTATCCAGCAAAACTCCCGGGAAATCAACCGCCTGTTGGCGCAAATTAATGCGCTGGTCCAGGAGCGCCATGCCTCGCCGGCGCAGCGGGCCGCGTGGCAGGCCGCCTGCGAAGACTTCTATGCCCGCTACGACAGCCTGTGCTTCCCCGGCGGCGCGGCGATGCTGGAGCGTGTGCGCAGCGGCGATCCCGACGCCGTGGAGGCGGCAGTGCAGTTCCTGCTGGCCGATCCTTACCACTTCCGTTCCGGCTACCTGAAGGAGCGCCTGTGGCGCTGGCTGGCGCACCTGCCGCTCGGTGCCGGCGCGCGCCAGCGCCTGGAGCGCGCCGCCCTGGCCTATCTGCAACGCCGCATCTGCCGCGAGTTCTGGGCCATGTGCAAGGCGATTCCGCGCATTGCCGGCGCCAGCTTCTGGCGCGAGGCAGCTGCACAAGCCTGGCCCGCGCACGGCGCGGCCAGCACACCGGTGGCGCAGCGCGCGCTGCTGTTGCTGGCGCACGGCGCCAGCGTGCAGGCGGGCGCGCTGGCCCGGCAACGCTTTTACCTGTCGTGCTAAAGTTGCGCTTTCAACTTCCAGCCCGGAACGCATGACTATCGAGATCCGCCGCGCGGCGCCTGCAGACCTGGACGGCATGTGGGCAGCTTTCCAGCCGCTGCTGGAGGGCGGCGATGCCTTCCCCTTCGGCCCGGCCTTTGAGAAAACCACATTCCAGCTGCACTGGTTCAGCAACCACCCAGCCTATGTCGCTTGCGATGGCGAAAGCATCGTCGGCATGTACAAAATGGGCGCCAACTACCCCGACCACGGCGCCCACGTCGCCAGCGCGACCTATGCCGTGGCAAAGCAGGCGCAGGGGCGCGGCATCGGCCGCCTGCTGGTCGAACACAGCCTGGCGCAGGCGCGCCGCGAAGGTTTCTTGGCCATGCAGTTCAACTACGTGGTTGGCAGTAACGCCGCAGCGATGGCGCTGTACCGCAAGCTGGGCTTCAATATCGCAGGCACCCTGCCGCAGGCCTTCCGTCACCGCGAACTGGGACTGGTCGACGCCTACGTTTTACACCGCTTCCTGGAGAAAGAATGAACGCATTGAAAGACAGCATCCTCGATGGCATGCGCAGCTTTGTGGCCGACATGGAGCAGCCCTACTACCCGCTGGAGAAGGTGGATGAGTGTGGCCGCATTATTGACAGCTTCCTCGCGGCCATGGCCGAAGCGCACGGCGAGGCGGCCATCCTGGCGCAAGTGCAGAAAACCGTGCTAGCCTTGAATGCACTGAACGACGAATGTGATGGCGCGCTGATCGAAACCGACCAGCGCGAAGAATTGTGCGAACTGATCCAGGATGCCGCCGAAGCGGCAGGCCTTGCGCCCGGCGGCGATGTGACCGAACGCTGGCGGGAATGGTAAAGCAGTGCTGTAGCCCCACCGGGAGCACGCATGAAAAAGGAAGCCGCAGCGGAGAGTCCTGATGCCTACGTGGCGGCGCTGGCCGGCTGGCAGCGCGATGTCGTGACGGCACTGCGCAGCGCCGTGCTGGAGGCGGCGCCGGCGCTGGACGAGCGCATCAAATGGCGCCACCTGGTCTACTTCTCGAACGGGCCGGTGCTGCTGATCCGCGCCGAGGAGGAGCGCGTGCTGTTTGGCTTCTGGCGCGGCAAGCGCCTGCTTCACATAGAGCCGCGCATGACCGGCAGCGGCAAGTATGAATTGCGCACGCTGGAGCTGCGCCAGGGCACGCCCCTCGAGCGCGCCACCGTGCTGGAGCTGGTGCGCAATGCGGTCGCCCTGAACCACAGCGTCGGCAACCCAACCACGGTCGCGCCATGATGCGCCGCCTGCTCACCGCTGCCGCACTCTGGCTGGCATGCAGTGCGGCCCAGGCTTCCCTGGCGTATGCGATAACCGCCGCCCCGGAGGCCAGGATCAAGGCCGCCGGCGCCAGCAAGGAAAAGCTCAGCGAACTGCTGCTGCGCGGCCAGGACGACCACGTACAGCTGGACAAGCTGTGGCACGGGCTGGAGTGGCTGCTGGGCCGGCATTGCGGCGCCACCGCGTGCCAGATCATCATGGGCGGGCGCAAAGTCGGCCCCGACCTGGGCTACGGCCCGGCCTTCTATTACACAGCGGAAGAGGTGAAACGCATCGCCCGGCAGCTGGCGGCCATCGATCCGGCCCAGCTGGCGGCCCACTTCGATGCCACGGCGATGGATAAGGCGAGTATTTACCCGAGCGATTGGGTGGAGCGGGAACGCAGCGGCACAGCGCCGGCGCGACTGCTGCAGGATGCCTTTGTGCGGCTGCGCGACTTTTTCCAGCGCAGCGCCGACGCAGGCCACGCCGTGGCCTACGTGCTCTACTAGCGTGGGCTCAGGCTGCGGCGAACACCGAACGCATCTTTTCGGCGACCTTGCCTTCGATGGCGCCCTTGAAGGCGCCCATCAGGAAACCGAGCTTGATATTCATATGCGCCGCGCTGTCGGCCAGGGTCAGCGTGCCTTCCACGCCGCTGCGGCCGAACTTCAGGGTGTCGCCGTGCCACTGGCAGGCCAGGTCGAATTCCTTGGCGATGCGTTCTGCCACTTGTTCCGCTGCCGCGCGCGCTTGCGCGGGATCCAGGTTGTGCGCCTGGGTGATGTTGATGTCGGCCATGCCTTCCCTACCCTGCAAATAACACAAAAGGCGGCATTTTAACTCACGCACCTTTGCGCAGGATCAAAGGGCGATGGCGCAGACAGGGTAACCATGGCCTTTCAACCGCCCTTGGGAGAAAGATCATGGATGAGAATATGTGCATGACTTTGCCGGTCGGCTATGTGCCGACACCCTCCGCCCCCTACCGCGCACACCGCAAGTCGGCGCAACTGCTGCAGCAACCGAGCCTGCCACGCCTGAAGGATGGCAGCATGCCAAGCGGCCTGTCGAGCGCACCGCCGGCCGGCGCCCGCGTGCTGATCTGGAAGCAGGACCCCTCCGTTGCCGAGATCGGCACGCGCAAGCTGTTCATGCCCGGCGTCTTCCTGGAAGGCCCGCGCGACGCGCGCATCACGTTCGGCGAGCCCGGCATCGCGCCGGTCAGCCCGAATGCGTTCGGCGACTTCATCATGCAGCCCGACACCGACCAGTTCGATGCCGTGCACAGTTTTGCCGTGGTGCGGCTGACGCTCACCATGTACCAGCGCGTGCTGTCGCGCGCCGACCAGGGCGCGCCCCTGCCCTGGGCCTGGAACAATGCGCGCAACACCGAGCCGCTGGAAGTATTCCCGCACGGCTTGCCGAACGTGATGAACGCCTACTACAGCCGCAACGACCACGCGCTGAAGTTCGGTCACTTTGTCGCCAGCGGCGATATCGGGCGCGTCTACACCTGCCGCTCCTTCGACATTGTTGCGCATGAGACCGGGCACGCCGTGCTGGACGGGCTGAAGCCGAAATGGATCCTGAACAGCGCGCCGCCGCAGACCGGCGGCCTGCACGAATCGTTCGGCGACCTGACCGCCATCTTCCTCACCCTGTCGCAGTTCGACCAGGTGGAAGCGGTGATCGCGCAGACCAAGGCCGACCTGCACGACAAGACCTTCCTGGCCGATATGGCGGAGCAGTTCGGCCTGGCGCTCGGGCGCCCGAACGGCTTGCGCAATGCCGACAACGACCTCAAGCTGTCCGAAACGGGCAATGAAGTGCATGCGATCTCGCAGGTGTTCACCGGCGCCATCTATGACATCCTGGCCGACCTGTTTTCCTTCGAACGCGCGCCGGGCCTGCGCGACGATGCCGCGGTACTGCACAATGTGGCGGGCTATCTGTGCAGCCTGGTGCTGCGCGCCCTGGTCGCCGCACCCGACGCCAATGCCAAGTATGCCGACGTGGTGAACCACATGCTGCGCATCGCCCAGGAGGACGGCAAGCCGGTCGACTACGCCAACTTCATCCGCAACCGCTTTGCGCTGCGCGAGGTGGTGGTGTCGCCGGTGCCGCTCACTACCGACCAGCCGCCCAATATGGAACTGCCCGCCATGGTGGAGGATGCGCCCGACGCGCACCAGGACCGGCGCACCTGCTGCGGTACCATGAACCATGCCGAGTACTTCGATATGGAAGGGGTGCTCGAAGCCGAGCGCCAGGCCCTGGCCGCCTGGTGCAAGAATTACGGAACCCGCCACGGGGAGCTCAGCGTAGAAAAATGAAGATCATTGCCAGCGGCGCAGGCGGCTTTGCCGGCCTCACGCAGCGTTTTGAAGTTGACACGGCGACAAGCCCGGTTGGTCCAGCGCTGGAAGCGGCGCTGGACGCCGTAGGTTTTTTCGGCGCCGAAACCGTGGAAAATTCGGCCGTCGGCGCCGACCTGGGGCGCTGGACTATCACCGCCGACGATGGCCGTCAACGACATAGCATAAGCTTTGTCGAAACAGGCGCGCCACCGTGGCAGGATCTGCTCGATTTGATCCGTTCCGCCGCCTGAATCCCCACCTGTCTCGCGCAATCCACGAATTTGCTTATTTACATTGTGTCTAAGCCCGAATTGTGAGAAATAGCGGATTGCCTTAAAATACAGTGCTTTGCTGAGCTTTTTCCAGCACCCAAACATAGATAGGACTGTTATGACCCACGTTGTCACCGAATCCTGCATCGCCTGCCGCTATACCGATTGCGTCGATGTTTGCCCGGTAGATTGCTTCCGCGAAGGCCCGAATTTCCTGGCGATTGATCCAGATGAGTGCATCGACTGCGCCGTGTGCGTGGCCGAGTGCCCGGTCAACGCCATTTTCGCCGAGGAAGACGTGCCGTCCGACCAGCAGCAATTCATCAAGATCAATGCTGACTTGTCGCGCAACTGGCCTTCTATTACCAAGACCAAGCCTGCCCTGCCGGAAGCCGAGCAGTTCAAGGACGTCAAGGAAAAGATCCAGCTGCTGAAGCGCTAAGCGCTGTCACAAGCCTATTACTAAACGTGCAACACCGCGCCTGACGCGGTGTTCGCTTATTCAGATGGAATGAGAATCATTATGAATGTCGTCAGCACCCCACCAGGCGGTTTCCACGAGACCGATGCCGTCATCATCGGCGCCGGCCCAGTCGGCCTGTTCCAGGTCTTCGAACTCGGCCTGCTGGAAATCAAAGCCCACGTGATCGACTCCCTGAACGCCGTTGGCGGCCAGTGCGTGGAACTGTATCCGGACAAGCCGATCTACGACATTCCAGCCATTCCATCCTGCACCGGCCAGGAACTGACCGACGGCCTGCTGAAGCAGATCGAGCCGTTCGGCGCCACCTACCACCTGGGCCAGGAAGTGACCGTCGTGCAAAAGCGCGAAGACGGCCGCTTCGACGTGGAAACCTCGCTGGGCACCAAGTTCATCACCAAGACCATCTTCATCGCCGCCGGCGTCGGTTCGTTCCAGCCGCGCACCATGAAGGTGGACGGCATCGACGCCTTCGAAGGCTCGCAGCTGTTCTACCGCGTGAAGAACCCGGCCATGTTCGAAGGCAAAAACCTGGTCATCTGCGGCGGCGGCGACTCCGCGCTGGACTGGGCCCTGAATTTCGTCGGCAAGGCCGAATCCGTGGTGCTGCTGCACCGCCGTGAAGACTTCCGCGCTGCACCAGCCTCCGTCGCCAAGATGAAGCAGCTGTGCGACGAATACGAAATGCAGCTGATCATCGGCCAGGTGTCGGGCATCGAAACCAAGGACGACAAGCTGAGCGAACTGCGCGTGACCGGCGCCGACGGCGTGACCCGCCGCGTGCCGCTGGACATGCTGCTGGTGTTCTACGGCCTGTCGCCAAAACTGGGCCCGATCGCCGAGTGGGGCCTGGACATCGAGCGCAAGCAGCTGAAAGTCGTGTCGACCGAGAAGTTCGAAACCAATGTGCCAGGCATCTTCGCTGTGGGCGACATCAACACCTACCCAGGCAAGAAAAAGCTGATCCTGTCCGGCTTCCACGAAGCCGCGCTGGCCGCTTTCGGCGCTGCACCATACATCTTCCCGGACAAGAAGATCCACATGCAGTACACCACAACGTCGCCAAAACTCCACAAAGTGCTCGGCGTGGAAACCCCAGTGTTCGACTGATCTGACCGATTCTTCGGACGCGTCCTACAAAAAAGCAGCGGAAACGCTGCTTTTTTTGTTTTCATCCCCGTATTATGTTGGGATCATGCGGTGTTGGCCGATGTTTATGTACTTTCTGAGAGGTACTGCGGAATGCTTCTGGTCATGAATAAATGGCCTATAATTGAACTAACTTTGCGCATTGCCACAATTTTCAGCGGGACATACTATGCTTTACCAATTGCACGAAATGCAACGCTCTCTCCTGCATCCCCTGATGCAGTGGGCTGAAGCCTCGTCCAAGCTGTTCACCAACCCGGTGTCGCCCTTCGCCCACACCCCATTCTCGCAACGTATCGCCGCCGGCTACGAACTGATGTACCGCCTGGGCAAAGAGTACGAAAAGCCGGAATTCGGCATCAAGCAGGTGGACGTGAAAGGCAAGGCGGTCAGCATCATCGAGACCGTGGTCGAAGCCAAGCCGTTCTGCAAGCTGCTGCACTTCCGCAAGGACATGCCGGCCAAGGAATTCAAGGCGCTGAAGCAGCCGACCGTGCTGGTGGTCGCCCCGCTGTCGGGCCACCACGCCACCCTGCTGCGCGACACCGTGCAAGCCCTGCTGCATGAACACGATGTCTACATCACCGACTGGATCGACGCGCGCCTGGTACCGCTGTCGGCCGGCCCCTTCCACCTGAACGACTATGTGAAGTACGTGCAGGAGTTCATCCGCAAACTGGGCCCGGACCTGCACGTGATTTCCGTCTGCCAGCCGACCGTGCCGGTACTGGCCGCCATTTCGCTGATGGCCACCGCCAACGATCCCAAGCTGCCGAAGACCATGACCATGATGGGCGGCCCGATCGATCCGCGCAAATCGCCGACCCAGGTCAACAACCTGGCGGTGGAAAAGAAGTTCTCCTGGTTCGAGAACACCGTGATCTACGCGGTGCCGCCGAACTACCCGGGCTTTGGCCGCAAGGTGTATCCGGGCTTCCTGCAGCATGCCGGCTTTATCGCCATGAACCCGGGCCGCCACGCGCAATCGCACCGCGAGTTCTACATGCACCTGGTGCGCGGCGACGACGAACCGGCGGAATCGCACCGCAAGTTCTACGACGAGTACAACGCGGTGCTGGACATGCCGGCCGAGTACTACCTGGACACCATCAAGACCGTGTTCCAGGAGTTCCGCCTGCCGCAAGGCACCTGGGAAGTGGACGGCGTGTTCGTGCGCCCGCAGGACATCAAAAACGTGGCCCTGATGACGGTGGAAGGCGAGCTGGATGATATTTCCGGCGCCGGCCAGACCCAGGCCGCGCACGACCTGTGCTCCGGCATTCCCGCCAATATGCAGGAAGACTTCGTGGTGCCGGGCGCCGGCCACTACGGCATCTTCTCCGGCCGCCGCTGGCGCGAAATCGTCTGTCCGCGCATCGCCGGTTTCATCAAGAAACACGGCTGAACCGCAGCCGGCAGCGCCGGCCTTGCCTGGACCGGGCCCGCGCGCCCGGTTTTATTTTGGGTTACAATATACTTTTTTATATATTATGAAAATCGATCCCGTTGCATTGCAGGCGGCTGCCGGCCGCGCCTCGGGCCTGCTGAAAACCCTGTCCAACCCGGACCGCCTGCTGCTGCTTTGCCAGCTGGTGCAAGGCGAGCATGCGGTCGGCGAGCTGGAAGCAGCGACCGGCGTGGCGCAGCCCACCCTGTCGCAGCAGCTGACCGTGCTGCGCAACGCCGAACTGGTGGCCACGCGGCGCGAGGGCAAACAGATCTTTTACAGCATCGCCAGCACGGAAGCGATGGCGGTGCTGCAGGTGCTGTACAAGCTTTACTGTCCAAAGGAGTAGAACAATGAGCGCTTACTTCGCGCCGCTGCTAGGCGGCATCCTGATCGGGCTGGCGGCAGCCATGCTGTTGCTGCTGAATGGACGCATTGCCGGCATCAGCGGGATTCTGGGCGGCCTGGTCGGCCGCCTCCTGCCGCGCACGGCGCCGGCCGGCAGCGGCGACGTCGCATGGCGTATCGCCTTCCTCGCCGGCCTGGTGGCGGCGCCGCTGCTGTACAGCGCTGCCGCTACCCTGCCTGCCGCGCAAGTGGACGCCGATACCGGCACCCTGATCGTGGCCGGCCTCCTGGTCGGCCTGGGCACGCGCTACGCCTCCGGCTGTACGAGCGGCCACGGCATCTGCGGCCTGTCGCGCTTTTCGCCGCGCTCCCTGGTGGCCACGCTCACCTTCATGGCGGCCGGCTTCGCCACCGTCGGCATCGTGCGGGGCCTGCTGTGAGCGCCCTCACCTCCCTGCTGGCGGGCCTGGTGTTTGGCCTGGGCCTGGTCATCTCCGGCATGGCCAACCCCGCCAAAGTGCTCGGCTTCCTCGACCTTTTCGGCAACTGGGACCCATCGATGGCATTCGTGATGGCCGGCGCCCTGCTGGTCGGCACCATCGCCTTCCGCATTGCCGGCAAGCGCACCCGCGCCATCCTCGGCGCCCCGATCTCGCTGCCGACAGCACGCGACATCGACCGCCGCCTGGTGCTGGGCAGCCTGGCCTTTGGCATCGGCTGGGGACTGGCCGGCTACTGCCCGGGACCCGTCATTACCTCGCTGGCGGTGGGCGGCGTCAAACCATGGATCTTCTTCCTGGCAATGGTGGCCGGAATGCTGGTCTTCGAGTTTTTGGATCGAAGCAGAACCTAACGTGGCCCGTACAGTACGTAGCCAATCGCAGCAAAGGCGGCGATACCGGCTGCACCACTCATCATCGTCCAAAAATAAATGCTGGCGGCGCGCTCCTCGCCCCTGATGAGCGCATCAAAAAAACTGCGCAACTTATCTCGTACCCACATCGCAAGCTCCTCTGTGCGTTATCCATGAACCAATGAGTACATTACGGCTGCCAGAACGCACAAGACAAATGACATCGCAATAGTCCGCACTTCTAATATACGCGCAGTAGCCAGACCTTGGCTGCCGCCAGAATCGGAAAGCGCAGACACTGCAGCTGATACGATAAGGAATATAAGCAGAAAAATGTGCAGCCAGAAGAGCCAATCGCCATAAATTCCGTCCAGCCCCAATGCCGCAGAGTGACGAAGGTCGTATAGGCCGTTGAGACAGAATCCCAAACCCGCCCACGCTAATTGGCCGTGCCGAACTGGCGCAAGAAGCAAGCGCCATCCTGACATTTTCACCACTCCCAGTAAGGCAAGCAGTCCCAGTAAGAAGACAGGGAGCAGCAAAGGGACGAGGATGCTGATGAGATGCCAATCGGACACACTCCCTCCCTTTATTCACAAACCTAATACTTCAGCATAGAGTCCGCGCAAAGGCAGGGTTTGAGCGAGATCAAAAGTACGAAGCTATGCTTTTTCTATGGGCAACGTGGGGCGTGTGTTGGGGTAAATCTGTTCGACGCGCGGCTCGCCGGGGCCGGGCTTTTTGATGCTGTAACCGTTGACGGGCTGGGCGCGGTTCACCCAGAGCGCGTAGTACAGGTGGTCGGCGCGCGGGTCGTCCGTGTTGGGGTGGATCAGGATGGTCAGCCCCAGGCTGTTCAGCTGCAGCCATGGCACGATGATGTGCAGCAGGTCGTTGGTGAAGCCGAAGTAGAACGATGGCGTGACGTGCGGTCCGCGCGGCTCCAGGTTCCAATCGCCCAGTTCGACCTTGAAGCGCTCGGCCACCCATTTGCGGATCAGGGCTGCTTTCTGGTAGCTGTCCTCGTCGAAGTAGATGTGGGCGTGGTAGCTCTCGATATCGGTATAGGCGCGCGGCTTGGAAGGCAGGCTTTGTTCGCCGGGCCGCACGCTGCTCGGGCGCGGCGTGGGCTGCTTGTAGGTTTCATAGCCCCAGGGGCTCTGCCCTGCGGCCGGCGCGGCAAGCGCTGCGGGTCCGGCCAATACGCCGGCGGCAGCGGCCAGCAGGTTGCGCCGGCGCGGCGACAGCAATTCCGCCCAATGGCGGTCAACTTCATCCTTCATCTGGAGTCCTCCGTGGAAGACGCCAGCCTACGGGCTGGGCAGCGCGCGGCCAACGAATTTATTCGTATGACCTTATGCTCAATTCACGGTTGGGCGATCAGTTTCGAGACGGCGCAGGTAGTCGCGCTCAAAGCGCGGCAAGTCGATTTCTCGCGCGGCTTCATTGAAGGCGCGCTGCTGCGCCAGGCCAGCAGGATTACGCTGGAAGCAGATGTGGACTGGGCGCTCATGGAACAGGTTTTCCGAGAAGGCGATCCGCTCCCGCTCAGCGCGCGTGAAGCGGGAACTGGCCAGCAGGTGGCGCAGGACGCGCCTTTCGATCACCATGGCGTCGAAGCGCTTGCCGAGCAGCTTGCGCAGGTTGGTCTCGTCGTTGACGCCCTCCTGCACGCGCAGCACGCCGCGCCGAACCAGCGTATCGAACTCCTCGCCGTTGGAATAACCGGCCACGGTGCCGATGCGCTCCTCGCGCAGGTCACGCAGGGAGGCGGCGCTGACGGGGGATTCCTTCAGGTAGGCCAGGACGTTCATTGTGCTGCCGATGGGTGCGGAAAAGTGGCACAGCGTTTCGCGCTGCGGCGTGCGCCATACGGCCAGCAGGCCGGCAAAGCGGGCGTCGTTCATGCCCACTTCCATGGTGCGCTTCCAGGGGAAAAAGTCGATGCTGACGGTGCTGCCCAGGCGGGCATACACCGCGGCTGAATAGGCGCCGGACATGCCATTATCCGGCAGGGATGCCGACACAAACGGCGGCCACTCCTCGGACGCCAGCCGCACCATGGTGCCCGCGCCGGCCAGTCCCGGCGCCGCCAGAAGCAAGCTCAGAAAGCAAGCTGTGAGCCGCATAGTTCCCCATATTTTGTAATAAGGAGTATGTTCCCATAGAAGTTGATGCAAAGCAACTTCCGCACAGGTGCCGCAGATATTGGATAATAACGCTTTACCGTTTTGCCACCCACCGTGACTGAATCGAAGACCCTGGCCGACCGCATCGAGGACGTGCTGCCGCAAACCCAATGCACGAAGTGCGGCTACAAAGGCTGCCGCCCGTATGCGGAAGCGATCGCGTCCGGCGAAGCGGAAATCAACCAATGCCCGCCGGGCGGGGCGGAAGGCATCCGCCGCCTGTCCAGCGTGACCGGACGTCCCGTCATTCCGCTCAACCCCGTCAACGGTTTCGAGCGCCCGCGCGCGCTCGCCTTTATCGACGAATCGCTGTGCATCGGCTGCACGCTGTGCATCCAGGCCTGTCCGGTGGACGCGATCATGGGCGCGGCCAAGCAGATGCATACCATCATTCCCGAGCAGTGCACCGGCTGCGACCTGTGCGTGCCGGCCTGCCCGGTTGACTGCATTGTGATGTACCCGGTGACCGAGACGACGGGCTGGGATGCCTGGAGCCAGGAGCAGGCTGACGAGGCGCGCGAGCGCCACGACTTCCGCCTGGCGCGCCTGATCCGCGAGCGCGAGGAGAACGACGCGCGCCTGGCCGCCAAGGCGCAGGCCAAGGCCGCCGCAGTGGAGCGCCTGACGCCGGAGAATGAAGCCGAGCAGGCGGAGAAGGAACGCAAGCGCCAGATCATCGCCGCCGCCATGGAGCGCGCCCGCTTGCGCGCCGAAGCCGACAAAAACAAATGAATCCAGCCAAACGCCAACAGATCTTTGAACGCCTGCGCGAGTCGAATCCCAACCCTGAAACCGAACTGGAATACAGCACGCCTTTCGAGCTGCTGATTGCCGTGCTGCTGTCGGCGCAAGCGACCGACGTGGGCGTGAACAAGGCTACGCGCAAGCTGTATCCGGTGGCGAATACGCCGCAGGCGATCCTGGACCTGGGCCTGGATGAGCTGACCGAGTATATCCGCACCATTGGGCTGTACAAGACCAAGGCCAAGAATGTGATGGCGACTTGCCAGATCCTGGTCGACCAGTACGGCGGCGAGGTGCCGCAGACCCGCGAAGAACTGGAGCAGCTGCCGGGTGTTGGGCGCAAGACGGCGAACGTGGTTCTGAATACTGCCTTCCGGCAGATCGCGATGGCGGTGGACACGCACATCTTCCGCGTCTCCAACCGCACGAACATCGCCCCCGGCAAGAACGTCGACATCGTCGAACAGAAGCTGATGAAGTTCGTGCCGAAGGAATTCCTGATGGACGCCCACCACTGGCTGATCCTGCACGGCCGCTACACCTGCATCGCCCGCAAGCCGAAGTGCTGGAACTGCGTGATTGCGGACTTATGCGAATTCAAGGGCAAGACCCCCGCCCCCGCCGACGCCTAAACCAAAATGTCCACTTCGGGGTCAGGAAGAAAAGTGGACATTTCTTTGGGAAATGTCCACTTTTCTTCCTGACCCCGAAGTGGACATTTTTACAGGAGGACCATGTTGTCGCGGTGGATCAGCTCGTGGCCTTCGACGTAGCCGAGGATGGCTTCGATTTCGGCGGAAGGCTTGCGCTTGATGCGGCGCGCTTCGGCGCTGGTGTAGTTGCTGATGCCGCGCGCAATCGGGTGTCCGTCTTCGCGCACGCAGGTGATCACCGCGCCGCGTCCAAACTCGCCATGCACGTCGATCACGCCGATCGGCAGCAGCGACTTGCCTTCTTCCGCCAGCTTCTGCACCGCGCCCGCGTCCAGCACGACCTGGCCTGCGGTGTGCAGGTGGTCCGCCATCCATTGCTTGCGCGCCGTCAGGTGGCCGGTCTGCGCGGACAGTTCGGTGCCGATGCATTCGCCGCCAGCCAGGCGAGTCAGCACTTCCGCCTCGCGGCCGAAGGCGATCACCGTGTGCGCGCCGGATTTGGCGGCGCGCTTGGCGGCGAGGATTTTGGTCAGCATGCCGCCGCGCCCCAGCGAAGAGCCGGCGCCGCCCGCCATCGCTTCCAGCGCCGGGTCGCCCGAGCGGCCGTGCGTGATCAGGTAGGCTTGCGGGTCTTTGCGCGGATCGGCGCTGAACAGGCCGCGCTGGTCGGTCAGGATGATCAGCGCATCGGCTTCGATCAGGTTCGCCACCAGGGCGCCCAGCGTGTCGTTGTCACCGAACTTGATTTCGTCGGTGACCACGGTGTCGTTCTCGTTGATGATCGGGACCACGCCCAGGCGCAGCAAGGTGGTCAGCGTGGAGCGCGCATTCAGGTAGCGCTCGCGGTCGGCCAGGTCGGCGTGGGTCAGCAGCACCTGCGCGGTGCCGATGCCGTGCGCGCGGAAGCTGGTTTCGTAAATCTGCGCGAGGCCCATCTGGCCGACGGCGGCGCAGGCCTGCAGCTCGTGGATATCCGTCGGTCGCTTATCGAAGCCCAGGCGCAGCATGCCTTCCGCAACAGCGCCGGAACTGACCAGCACTACTTCCTTGCCCAGCGCGCGCAGGGCGGAGATTTGGGATGCCCAGCGGGCGATAGCGGCATGATCGAGCCCGCGTCCGTCGTTGGTGACGAGCGAAGAGCCCACTTTGATAATAATGCGGGTGGCGTTCTGGATAAGCGAATTCATAAGGCGGCGAAGCTCTTGGTAACAATGATCAAAACGATGTATTGCGCCGGGCGGGGGTGATGCCGGCTTGCCGCAGACAGTGCGCGCCCCCGCTGTTGGCAGGGGCGGCAAAGATAAGAGGTTGTCTGGATTTTAATCCAGAACTTTGAAACGTGGGTCGTCCGGGTCGATAGAGGAGATACCGCGCGCTTCTTCGGTCATCTGGGTCTCTTCTGCGCGCTGCTCGGAGTAGCGCTCTTTTTCCAGGTGCAGGTAGATGGCGTTCACCAGCTCCTGCGTGCCCTCGTGCGACAGCGCGGAAATCTCGAACACCGGGCCCTTGAAGCCGACCTTCTTGATGAAGTCCTTGACCTTCTTGGCGCGCTCTTCTTCCGGAATCATGTCCAGCTTATTGAGCACCATCCAGCGCGGCTTGTTGCCCAGCGCAGGATCGTACTTTTCCAGCTCCTTGACCAGGGCCTTGGCTTCCTTCACCGGATCGACAGTGGCCTCGAACGGCGCCAGGTCGACGATGTGCAGCAGCAGGCCGGTACGCGACAGGTGGCGCAGGAACTGGTGGCCCAGGCCCGCACCTTCGGCGGCGCCTTCGATCAGGCCGGGAATGTCCGCGATGACGAAGGACTTCTCATGCGACACGCGCACCACGCCCAGGTTCGGGTGCAGGGTGGTGAACGGGTAGTCGGCGATCTTCGGACGCGCATTCGACACGGCAGTGATGAAGGTCGACTTGCCGGCATTCGGCATGCCCAGCAGGCCCACGTCCGCCAGCACCTTCAGCTCCAGGCGCAGTTCGCGGCGCTCACCTTCCTTACCGTCGGTCTTCTGGCGCGGTGCACGGTTGGTGGAGGTCTTGAAGTGGATATTGCCCCAGCCACCCTCGCCGCCTTTGGCCAGCAGTTCCATCTGGCCGTGCTCGGTCATGTCGGCGATGATCTCGCCGGTGACTTCATCGATCACCAGGGTGCCGACCGGCATGCGCAGGAACATGTCTTCCGCGCCCTTGCCGTAGCAATCGGAACCGCGGCCCGATTCGCCGTTGCCGGCGCGGTGCATCTTGGAATAGCGGTAGTCCACCAGCGTATTGACGTTACGGTCGGCGACCGCCCAGATGCTGCCGCCTTTGCCGCCGTCGCCGCCGTCAGGGCCGCCGAACGGGCGGAATTTCTCGCGGCAGAAAGAGGCGCAGCCATTGCCGCCGCTGCCGGCGATGACTTCGATTCGTGCTTCGTCAATAAACTTCATGGTGACCCACCTTAAAAACTAAAAAGGCCCTACCACTGGCAGAGCCTTTTGATAGAAGGCTTGCGCCTTACTGTACCTTTAACGCGCTGTATTAAGCAGCTGCGACAACGGTAACGTACTTCTTGTTGTCCGGACCCTTGGTCACGAACTTCACAACGCCGTCCACCAGGGCGAACAGGGTGTGGTCCTTACCGGTACCAACGCCTACGCCAGCGGAAACTGGGGTGCCGCGTTGACGGATGATGATGCCACCAGCGTTGATGGTTTGGCCGCCGTACACTTTAACGCCCAGGCGTTTTGATTCAGAGTCGCGACCGTTGCGGGTAGTACCGCCGCCTTTTTTGTGTGCCATTTAGTTACTCCTTGATAGCTCGGTGAGTCTTGAACAACAGCGATTAGCCGTTGATCGAAACGATTTGGATTTCGGTGAAGTTTTGGCGATGGCCTTGACGCTTCTGGTAGTGCTTACGACGACGCATCTTGAAGATACGTACTTTGTCGTGACGACCTTGAGCGACTACTTTCACCAGAACCGATGCACCTGCAACCAGAGGAGCACCAAACTTGATGCTGTCGCCCGCGCCAACGGCGAGAACCTGGTCGATAGTGATTTCGGAACCAATGTCAGCCGGCAACTGTTCTACTTTAATTTTTTCGCCAGCAGCAACTTTGTATTGTTTGCCGCCGGTTTTTATGACCGCGTACATGATTGGAAACCTCTTGAATTGTTAATAAGTTCCCTCGCTCGACGTCCAAAAACAACAGGACGGAAACCGGGGAACCGCAGATTATACATAGTTTCGGGAAACGCGTCAAAAGGTATTGTCGAGCGGCGGCCCACGTGGTATGTGGGCAACGAGTAACGTATAATCGCGGCACTCTTACCAACGTTACCAGCAGGTTTACCTTGTCTTCCAACGCCCAGAACTCCATCACCAGCACCATTGCCGCCGATATGGACGCGGTCAACTCGGTGATTCGCCAGCGCCTTCACTCGGAAGTGGCGCTGGTCAACCAGATTGCTGAATATATCATCAGCGCGGGCGGCAAGCGTATCCGGCCGGTGCTGGTGCTGCTGGTGGCGAATGCCTACGGCTACAAGGGCGCCGCCCACCATGAGCTGGCCGCCGTGGTGGAGTTCATCCACACCGCCACCCTGCTGCACGATGACGTTGTTGATGAATCGTCAATGCGCCGCGGCCGCCAGACCGCCAATGCGCTGTTCGGCAATGCCGCTTCGGTGCTGGTGGGCGACTTCTTATACTCGCGCGCCTTCCAGATGATGGTGTCGCTCGATTCCATGCGCGTGATGCAGATCCTGTCCGACGCGACCAATGTGATCGCCGAAGGCGAGGTGCTGCAGCTGCTGAACATGCACGACCCGGACGTGACCGAGGAAAGCTACCTGCAGGTGATCCGTTCCAAGACCGCCAAGCTGTTCGAGGCGGCGGCGGAGCTGGGCGCCCTGGTGGCCGGCGCGTCGGACGCCGACATTGCCGCCGCCGGCGAATACGGCCGCTCGCTGGGCACCGCCTTCCAGCTGATCGACGACGTGCTCGATTACGCCGGCGATGCTGCGGAAATCGGCAAGAACGTGGGCGATGACCTGCGCGAAGGCAAACCTACCCTGCCGCTGATCTGGCTGATGGTGAACGGCACCGAAGAGCAGCGCGCCCTGGTGCGATCCTGCATCGAGAACGGCGACGAGCAGCACTTCGACACCATCCTGGCCGCCATTACCAACAGCGGCGCGCTGGATTACACCCGCCGCGCAGCCGAAGTGGCAGCGCAGCGCGCGATCGATGCGATTGCCGGCATGCCGGACGGCGTGTACAAACAATCGCTGCTGCAGCTGGCCCGCTTCTCGGTCGACCGCAGCCACTGACCTTTCAGTTACGCGCCGCCGCCAGCTCGGTGAGCATGGCGGTGCGCTTCTGCGTGAAGTACGCGCGCCATGCATGCGGCGCTACCGCCGGGTAGCGCACCTTCCCGAACGCCACCCAGGCATCCCGATACGCCAGCCAGTTACGCTGCACGCCCTGAATCTCGGCAAAGGTCACACCGCCCTCATAATCCGGGTCCTTCTGGGCCTTCAGGCGCTGGTAGGCCTGGTTCAGCTCTTTGTCCGCCTGGGCGAAATCGTTCTGCGTGAAGGACGGCAGCTTGCCGGCTTCGAACTCCTGCAGCGACTTCAGGAAATCCTCCTGCTGCGCTTCCACCGCCTCGCGCACGAAGGCGCCGCGCGCGCTGCCGGATAGGTCCACTTCGCCGCGACCATGCGCCTCCGCGAATACGTGGGCGTGCTTGCGCAGCTGCTGCAAGGCGGCTTTCTCGGCATCGCTCCAGCGGGTCGACAGGCGCTCGATCTTGTCGTCGCGCTCCTGCGCCGCCAGGGCTGCCTTGATGCCGGCGCAACGGCCCATAAGCCGGCCGCTGGTCGCGTCGTCGCAGATGTCGATCTTGGGCGACGGGCCCTCTTTCCCGGTCTGCATGCGCGCCAGGTGCTCCAGCCGGCCGGAGGTCTCGAACGGGGCGGCATCGGCGCGGCAGGCAGCCATCTTCGCCACGGCGTAATTGCGCGGCACACCCAGGCCGTTCGCATACAGCATCATCAGCACATCGTGGTTGTCCTTCGCGAAGGCGCAGTGGCGCGCTTTGACGTAGTTGAAGTGCTGGCCGATGCCGTAATAGAGCTTATCCGCATCGCAGTCCTGCAAGGCGGCGGTCTGCTCCGCCGTCGGGCGGTGCGAGAAGGGATAGGTAGCCAGCTGGTGGCGCTCGCACTCGGCATTCTCCGCGTGCGCACCAGCCATCATGGCCAGCAATGCAAAGGCAATGGCGCGGAGCACTTAGAGGATCTCTTTCACCGTTTCCGGCGGGCGGCACAAGCGCACGCCTTTATCCGTCACCACGAAGGGACGGTTAATCAGTTCGGGATGGGCCATCATGGCATCGACCAGCTTTTCCTCCGGCAGCGATTCATCGGCCAGGCCAAGCTGGTCGTACAGCTCGCCCTTGTTGCGCATGGCGCCGCGCGCGGTCAGGCCGGCACGCGCGATCAGGCCCACCAGAACCTCGCGCGACGGTGGCGTTTTCAGGTACTCGATGATCTCCGGCTCAATGCCCGCCTCGCGGATCAGCGCCAGCGCGCCGCGCGAATTGCTGCACGAATTGTTGTGATAAATGGTCGTTCCCATGATGCAAATTAAGTATAGCCAAAGGACGCCACTATATCACCGGGAAAGGTGTTGATAAATGCACAAAGTTGTGTGTAGAATTAAACCCAGCAGTCGGGGTGTAGCTTAGTCCGGTAAAGCGCTACGTTCGGGACGTAGAGACCGGAGGTTCGAATCCTCTCACCCCGACCAGAAATTTTGAAGGCCGGATCGCGAAAGCGGTCCGGCCTTGTCCATTCAAAAGGTGGTGCGCGAGGATTCCCTTGTAACCCAGGCTTAGATGGTAGCTACCAAGGAAGGGACGCGATCAACTTGGCGCCGCAAGCGGTTGAATCGCCATCGTAAGCGTAGGGCCTTCCATCGTGCTTTGCGCCCTCGCCGGCCGCCTTGATTGGGAACGTGCCTTTACATTGCGGACAAAAGGTCATGTCCGCATGTAAGGCCGCTTCCACTCCCATTACTTTGGTGCCGGACGATACGCTGATGACTTGCCCGCCATGATCAGTTTTATCGTTCATGCGGATAACGCCTCGACCTTCGTGTTTCATTTCTCGCTCCTAAGTTCTACGCTCACAACAAGCTCACCGGTTCGGAGTCCATCAGATGCCAGGAAACCTCCGCTGCGGGAATCGGCAACTGCCAATCGCGCTGCGGATCAGGAAACGCCTGTCCCTTGACCATCCACGCCTGCCTCCAATAGACATTGAAAGCGGAAGACAAGGGGTGCTCAGGTCGCACCCACGGTTGCCAGGTACCCGAAACTGGGCAAGCCTCCCCGGAAGGCCGCGAGAGCAGCGGCTGTGGGCGTGGCACGATGCGCACCATACCTGCAGGTGCGAATGGTTCGACAGCGCCATGGTTGTGCCTTATCGTGTCCCAACGCCGCCAGACAATGCCGGTAATCCGGCGTTTTCCGTCCTGCGAAGTAAAAATTGGAAACTCCTCTCCACTCCGATAGAGGCCCGGTGGAACAGCAGCCAATCGCACACGATGTTCTTCTCGCACGTTCAAGCCCGTTGGTTGCCAGAAGCCCTCCACCGGAGCGGATAAAGCACGCGTTTCCTGCCCCGTATCGCGCAGCGCGAATGCGGCATCCAGATGAAACCGGCCGGAGCGCTGCGACGCAGCGCCTGGCTTAGGCGACGCCGGCGGCGGGCTTACGCCGCGCGCTGCGTTGAGCAGCGTGTCACGATCGCCGTTCCAGGGCGGCAGTTCTGCGGGCGGCAGCGGAAGGATCTTGTCCAAGTTAGGAAAACGGTCGCTCGGATCGAAGCCAAGGGCATCACCCAATAAACGATATCGCTCGGCACGAGCCTTGTCGATATAGGGCGCCAACATCTTTTCCGGATCGAAAGGGTGCCCAAACTCCATCTGAAGGCTGTTCGCGCAATCCTCTGAACCAAATTTGACCCCTTCATGCATGACCAGCAAGGCACGTGCTCTGTCTTCACGAGTAGGCGCTCTGGGCGCTGGGTTCCTGTAGGAAAGCGCTAACTGAAATGCGGCGTCCGCATTTCCCTGAGCGTAAGCGCACTCGAGCATTTTTAAACCAATCGGACGGTTTGCCCAGAAGCTCCCCTGTGGATCATCCCAAGTGGCCTTCAACTTTTTCCCTAGATATGCCATTGCCGCCGGACTTCCCATTTCCGAGGCTCGCTGCCAGAAAGCATAGGCTCGAGTCGCGTCACCTTTTACACCAGTGCCGTTACTATAGTATGTTCCCATGCGGTCATGAGCGGCCGGTACCCCGAGGCGCATACCTTCTTCTACCAGCCTTACTGCATCTTCTACTCCATGGCTTGGATCGTGTCCCTCAATATACAAGCTAGCAAGGTTTAGCATTGCCTTCCAATGCTTTCGATCAGCAGCCTGCCGCGTGAGCCACACGATCTTCTTGTAGTCGCGCCGGTCGGGGAAGATGTCAGCGCTATCAAGTGCGAGTGCCTCGCGAAACCACACATCTGCTTGTGCATCAATAGGCGGTAACCTCTCCGCTTCGAGCTGACAATCGAAAGTTGCCATGTGCGGATTAAACAACGGCAACTCCTGATCGCGTGACGACTCGTTCTTTGGAGCCATGCCACCCGACTCGCAGGCGCCCAACACAGGAATCAGCAAGATGGTTGCCAGCCAACGTCGCGCCTGGCACAAGGAAACGGGGGGGCGAAGGCACTTCATCGATCCTCCAGATTGCGTTCATCGAGCCCTGAAAACTAAAGCAAGTTCACAGGCTCCGAGTCCATCAGATGCCAAGAGATTTCAGACGCGGAAATAGGCAAATGCCAATCGCGCGCGGGGTCGGGGAGCGGCTGTCCCTTAACAACCCACGCCTGTCGCCAATACACATTGATAGCGGAATGCAGAGGATGGTCAGGGTGGACCCACGGCTGCCACGTGCCAGTAACCGTGCAAGTCGCGCCGGATGGAAGCGAGACCAGTGGCTGCGGGCGCTGAACCATCCGAACCATGCCAGCAGGGGCTAGTGGCTCCACCGCACCATGGTTATGCCGTATCGTGTCCCACCGCCGCCAAACGATGACTTTGATCCTGGCACCCTAGCGCCCGGACCAGGCATGCGCCTTTTCCATGGCAATAGCATGGCCATATCATTCGAGTTAATCGACGCTAGCATTGGTCTTGCCGACTAGCTTACAACCGCACTCAGTCTTACAGCCCTCCACCGCCACTGGTATTCCTCCGGCTGTGAGCGTTTCATGGGCAGTTGTAATCTTATTGATGCCATGCGGCGTCCCTCCAGGATAGAACTGCGGGCATAAAACCTTGTCGTGGAGACGTGCAATAGGCTTACCACCTATATCGTGGGCTGGCGAGCCACTGATGACTTCGCCACCGTGGTCTGTTTCGTCTCCAACTGTGATAATTCGCAACGGCATTGTCACCTCCAAACTCAAGGATTATTTCCACGGCTGCGCCTTGTTCTATATTTCGGTGGGGCATTCGGTTCAGGTTCGAGCGGATACTAGACACCTGACCATAGCGGTGCTCTAATTCGCGTCAGCGGCTAAGGCATTGAACTTGGCCTCAGCTCCGCCTGTAAACCCAAGCTGGTCAGCAGGCCGAAAAAACTTATCGGCATTCGAACTCTCTCAGTAGGTTGGAGGGTCACTCCACTCAGGTTCAGTGGCATCGGAGACGCCTGACCATGTTGGTACTTCATCAGGCGGCAGTGGAAGTACCAAATCTAGCCGTCTCAGCTTTAGATCAGGATTAACCTTTAGCGCCTCTGAAATCACCCTATAGCGCTCACTGCGCTCAGTATCAACACTAATTCGCAATGCCCTTAATGCCTCCTGCTCTTTCTCCGTAGGCCTCGGCCAATGCCCTACTTCGAACAAACGCCACAATATAGCGGCGCAATCCTCGCTACCAAACTTCACGCCCTGTTGAAAATAGATGATGGCATCCTTGAACCGCTCTTGGACCTTGGCAATCATCCCCAATTCATAGGCGGCCTTTCCAAACTCCTGGCTATATGCACAACGCAACATCGTTGCCTCGTCTTCAAATCGTCCTGCATTCCGGTAAGCGCTGGCTAGGGCCATTTGTGCCTCAGGACTTCCAAGTTTCGCGGCGCGTAAATAATAGGACCATGCAATAACTGTATCTTGCGGCACTCCGCCGTAACCGTACTCATAGGCTACGCCAAGGTCATAAAGTCCCCACGGTTGTCCGGCTTCGGCTGCTGTTCGCTGGATCTCGACCGCCTTCTTGGGATCGGCATCGAGTACCCGGTTAGATTCAAGTACACCCAGACCATCAAGATAGAAATGAGCCATTAAAGAACGTGCTCCCCAGTCTCCCAGCTCAGCCGCTTTACTCACATCCGATAGTATTCTCTCAGCCTCATTCCGAGTAAGCTGCCACTCAATTTTGCTGCGCCAAATCCTGCGCGCTTCAATATAAAGACGAAAAGTTGAACTGTCGCGTGCTGCTGGCATATTGTCCTTCCAACGAGCACAGGACGGCGGAGGGTCGGACAAGTTAAATTTTGAGAATCCAAGGGGTAAGGCGTGCACGTGCTTCTCCTCAAAATGCTGATAAAGGATCAGAAATACGCCAAGGGAAAAAGCAGACACAAAGGAAATCACTTTCCAGGATGGGGCCAGGTTAACCATCGCTATATGACCGTGGCGCTAGCCTTGCGAGCAACATTAAATGGCAGCAACTGGCACTTCAATCTCAAGTTGCTGTTTTTAAGCCGTAGATTTTCAGATGACAAAACCTGCCAATCTCGAAACGTCTGCGCCATACTTCCAAATTGCTCCGGCCCAGAGTCACCGCTGCACTGCTCAAACAAGCTTACGCGCAAGTGATGCGCTACGTCGTTAGAATCACTTAACACATTGAGTTCGCTGTCTAGCGCCATGCTGCGCAAGTTCAGGTTGGCGGAGCCAATTGTGAACGCAGCATCATCGACCACAGACACTTTGGCGTGGATATATATCTCCTCGTAATCTTTCGTATTCAGTACTTCCTTATTAGCACATGTCCATAAAGAGCAAATAATGACATTGATTCCTTGCCTCTGAAGTTTATCTGGCGTGATAGGAAGCTCTGTTTCTCCTCGCTTGGCCAAGGCCACCGCCTCTGCGTGTTGGACTACCATCGATTCGCTCATCCCCAGCCTGCTTGCAACCTCATAAGTTGGCGAATCCATGCCTTCCTTTTCTGGCGTTGATGTCAGCAAAAAGACATAGATAGGCTTGTCATACCCCCCTCTTCGAAGCTTGTCCACACAACCAATTAGATGATCGGCCCACGTCGCATACTGAATGTATTGGTTCTGAATAAGGAAGTAGTGCCGCATTTGACGCGTGAGATTTGCATAGCACTCCTTCACGTCCTTCTCACCATGCATCGGCTGGGTTCGCAACAGCTGAACATTATGCTTTCCCGTCACTAAACTGAAGGCTGTCCACGGAATGACTGCACGTCGCTTGATGAAGCCTGCATCCATCTCATTATGGAAAAGCAATGCAGAAAGTCTTCGTACCCCTTCCGTAGCGATTTTTACGAGAGGGTGAGGCACGAGTCGAGTAGTATCGACAAATAATGAACTCGGAGGTAGCGACTCCTGCCACGCCTGGCAAAAATTCTGATTTAAGTCATACAACACCGGCCCCCTCAAGCGGCACGAGACGTCTTGATAAGGTTTAGCGATATGGCTACTGTTCTCGATGAATAAATTTACCGCCTCTTTGTGCGCCCGTTTTCCGCGTTCACTCATCCGATAAGCATAGGCGATATCACTTGGGCTTGGCATATCACCTTCGGCCAAAGTTCGTATCTCTCCCTCCTTCTTGCGATAGATTCTTTCACGCCGAGGATCTCTAAATATATGGTCCGCTGTATCCCAGAAATCTGTGATGGAGTTGTGTCCCATGACGTACCCGACCGCCAACCCAGGTCGCTCATAATCGATCAGTATCATCTTTTGGTGGTGCGTCGGGTATGCTGCTGCCGCCAAACCTGGCACGCTTGTGATTAATCCTTCAGGAAGAGTTTCATCTGAAAGCGCCTGCGGCACGACTAGGGCAGGGATATCCCGAACATGGAGATGGATGTTTGTAACATCACCAGAACAAACGTCGGAAAACCATTTCTCGTTAAACTCTCGATGAGCATCGCTGTAGAAGCCGCAAGTACCGGCACCAATAGCCGGAAAAAGCCTCCCATAATAGCCGGGCATGTTGTTCATCATCCTCTGAGCGGCCACGTCATCGTGCCATACGAGGAGCCTTACCTTTACTGGAGAGTTAGTTCTTGTGGAAATTCTCCGCAAAATGTCACCAAACCGCTCCCCGTTCTCTGCACTCCCGTTCCGAACAAGGACCATTCCTGGGTCAAATCCCCAGGTAATAATGTCCACTGAATGCTTCGCGTTCGCTATGTCCTTGGCAATGGCGGCGAACACTCTTTCTCCGCAATTAATCGGTTCCAACTCGCATCCGTAGCGGGGTTCGTAAACAGGGTACGGAACCCTAATGAACCAAGGCTGGGCCAAACACTGAGATGGTGAAGCATTGCTACGATACGATAGCTTTTGCTCGTACAACCTCGCGTTTCCGTCCATGTTTCCCATATCAGACTTCTCCTTAGATCCGTTGAAAAAGAATTAGCAATCAGTACCGCGCAACGCAGGGTTGGCAAGCACTCTGCATTGCTCTAACGTAAGAGAATTATCACCACGCGTCCCTCCTTCATTGAGGTAGCCGTGGTAACCAATTCCAGCGCTCATCTCATGCTGTTCTTCATGCGGATCGGGATCGATGACATATCGGTTTCCATTGGGGAGTTCGATCGAGTATGTTGATTGCTTATCCAGGTCATGTTTAAAAGTCATATTGCCGCTATCATCGAAACAGCCTTGTTCGACCAATGCCTCATCCTTGAATAACTTATAGGGCAAGCCGGCATTGCTTCGCCCCCCCGCCGCCGCATGACTGTTCAGATGAAATGTGCCAGTGCCATCAAGCTTCTCTTGCGGCGGTTGAATCATGGCCATCTCCATGGTTTTAGGGCCGATGAGACTGTGTTTTGTGGCGTGCGCGACGAAATTGCCGTCGGTTCCCAATTCGACACTTCCTCCACGCAGCTTGAGATAACTTCCTCCTCCGTTGATAACTATTTCCTCTTTTGCGCTGATGGAGATGCGGTTGGCTGTTTGCGTTATGTTCAGCTTTGCCAGTACATTCACACTGTCAGATAGCGCACGGAGATCAATGTCCCCAGCCGCCGAAACTAGCCGCATACCTGCCTTATGAACAAAGAGCCGGAGCGCTTGCTTTACGCTGGCAAACAACCCTCCCCCGCTTGCGATGGAAAGGTCATTGCCGGTTGTGAACGCCGTATGCTGGTTGCTGGCCAGATGAATCGTGCCAGCGGTCGAAGCTTCAATGCCAGAAGGACTTGCCAGAACGAGGTGTGGACAGCCAAGTTGGGGAAAGCCTCCTTTGGCGCCGGACTGAATTTCCTGGTTCTGTTCCTTTATTGTGGCCACCACCCGTTCCTGTTCATCCCCGTCCTGCGCCCCCGACCCCTTGGCCAGCTTCGCCAGCGCATCGTGCTGGGTATGCGCGGCGGTCAAGCGCAGAATAGTCTCGCTCATATCCTTGATGTGCGAACTACTATTAGGTCGGTTTTCTGTTGTGATTAACATTCCCTTACCGGCACGCGCCACACCCCAGGCATTAGTAGCCAGTTCCCAGCCTTCGCCGCGTGCATCCATCCTCCCTTGCGCGTTCTCGATGCGCGTGATGCTTCCAAGCGAAAGCTGGCTGCATTGGTGGTCACTTTTGAGCTGGACCTGCATCGCGTTCTTGGTATCGTCCAGGATCAGATGGTTGCTTTGGCCTCCGCCGGCACTATTCAACTCCCTGCTGCGCAGGCCACTTAAGGCTTGCTGGCCTGGCAGGCGCCACGGAGGCATGTGCTGGCGGTTGTAGACCACGCCCACCACAATCGGCCGATCGATATTCCCGTCCAGGAATTGGACGACGACTTCCTGTCCGATTCGCGGCAGGCACATTTGACCGAGGTTCGCGCCAGCCATCGGCATCATTACCCTTATCCAGGGTGAACTGGCCTGGTCGAATGTACCCAGTCGGTCCCAATGGAACTGCAGTTTGATGCGGCCAAGGTCGTCGGTGTAGATATCCTCTCCTGGCGGTCCGACGACAATCGCTGTCTGCAGCCCGGGATTGGCGCAAGCTTCGCTGTTGTAGCGGCGGCCGGGGCGCCAGCGGATGTCGGCACGGATGCAGGTGAGCGTGTTCTTGTACTCAGACTTTCCGTCCGCGCCGGCTGGGTAGTTATTGCTTGCCGTATGCTCGACCGAGACGATCAGGTAGTCACGGTCGCCGATGCTGGGTTTGAGGCTTTCGCCGTGCGCGGGGCGGAGTACCTCTGCGCTGAAATGGCCGGATAGCTTGAAGAGGCGTCCGGGCTGTGCAGCGCGATCATTTCCACTGGCGTCGAAGTACTGAGTGCTGCAGTCGCGCTCCTCCATCCGGCGTCCCGCCAGCGCGTCGCCTTGATCGCGGTCGGAGAAGGCATACGCGCCTGCGTTCTCATACAATTCGTATTCGTCTACCGCGTCGCCTTGAACGTTGACGGAACTGCCGCTGGCGATTTGCGGTTGTGGGCTCTCATAGTCAAAGCTGGCGAGCGACATTCTCCCGGAGCCCAACTGGCGTGCTGCCTGCCATTCGTTGATGCCGTCGCCGTCTTCTGGACCAATCTGGGACCGGAAATGCATGGCGTCTGCTTCACCGCTGACGTGGGTTGAGTCGATCGGGTCGGACTGCATGGAGTTGTCGCTGAGGACCAGCGTATGGCCGTCTGCGCGATGCTCGTAGCTGTAGTACAAGCCCGCGTCCTCCCAGCGCCGGTGCAGGTGGTTGTAGTCGGTTTCGTTGTGCTGGTTGGCGACTGTGAGCTTCTTGTCTTCGTAATCGAGGCTCATCCGGCTGCGCCAGTCGCGCTGGCGGTAGTGCACGAACGTGGCTTCCGTCAGCTCAAGCACGCTGCGGTATTGGAACGAGACGTTATCCTTGCGCAGTTTCGCGAATGCCAGCCATGGTTCAAGGACCATCTGGTAGCAGGCGAAGCCGCCATCGGTACGCTCGAAGCGGAAGGAGCTCACATAGCCGTTCATATAACGCAGGCTGCCGTTCTCGCGCACAAGCGAGATGGTCACCATGCGGCCCATCATGCTTTTCAGCGTGATGTGAGCATCGTCCGACAGTACTTCAGCCTCGATACGAAAGTCACGCGACAGCTCTTCGCGCATATGGACTTTGTTGACCAGCATGGTCGCCAGCGGGCCGTCCTCCTGGGGGAACGCCATCCGCAGCAGGCGGTTGTTCTGGGATTGGGCGCCGAATACGGACAACGCCTTTATACCGGCCTGCACGATGCCATCCATTTTCATCCTCCTCGCTATATGCGGCATTGGAACTATAGGTGCGGGACGCGACGGGGGTTTTGATAACCCTCAAGCCGCTGCGTCGGACCGCGCCGGTGGCGGCATCAGGTACTCAATCGAGGCCCTGCTCACCTTTCCGCGCGGGCCGACAAGGAATGCATCCCAGCCTATGCGCCGGGCAGTGCCAGGTTTGCTGCTCAGGACCGCGCGTTGGATGCAGGATGGCTGTAGCAACAGCCGAACGGATATCTTCAAGTTCGAAAGGTCGAACAAGGCCACCATATCCGACAACGCCAACGCGGCCGGACGGCGGGGAAGAAAACGTTCCACGTCCCCGGGTGTGAGCGGACCTATGTTCAGCCGGATCGTCCTGTCCCTCCGCCGGATCCTGCGTCCAAGAGCGGCCCCATAGCCCAAGCTTGCAATGCCGCTCCCAAGCCTGCTGCGCTGCTTCTGCGGAATTTCATCCCAGGCCGCGACGAAAGGTTCAAGCTCGATTGGCACTCCGAAGTGGTTTTCCAGCACACGCGATACGGTTCCTGCCGCCACCGGGCTTGTCCCCAGCATGGCCGCGTAGTACCCGATAACATGGGCTGCTGCGGCGGGATGCCAGGACAATCTATCGGCGGGAGCGCCGGCCAGGGACATCAGCAAGGAAAGCTGGCTATCCCGGCCTGTCACATCCAGCGTGTGTTCCAGCCGGTTCTTTGCCCAGGCTTGGTAAAACAGCGTCACCATGCGTTGGGAGAGGATATTTATGAATGCGTGGGCTGCCGCGTTCCCGTGCCGGTCACGCGCTTCTGCAATACGTTCTGTTACGTGCAGTGGAAGCGCCCCGCTGGTGCCCAGCAAGCCAAAGAAGTGAGGCGTCAGGTTGATCCGCGTTGAGTCGTCGCGCTGCAAGGCCTGCAATAGCTCAGCCTCGGTTGTATGAACCACGGGGGAACTGCACATTGCAGCCATCTCGCTTGCAGGGAAACTCAACGACAGGCTGTTCTCGAACCGCAGCACGTCAGTCAGGATGCGCTCCGGCGCTATGCCGTTCTGCGCCAGCCATGCCTGCAGGATCCGCATCGCCTGTACGAACTGGAAGCGCTCTGGCGCTTCCAGAAGCTCCTGGATTACGCTAAGGTCCGATAGCCGCTGCGGGGCTTGCATCGCATGATCTCCTTTCCCGTCTGTTGCGACAGTGCCACCAGCTCGATAAAGCTGTTCACATGGACATACAAGCCGAGGAACTGGTCTATGACCTCGATGAATAGCTGCACACCGCTGCCGATAAACGCCTCCTCATCGAGCGTGATACGAAGCTCCGTGCCGTGCACCAGGGAGGCGCCGTACCTGTTGCGCAGCCAGGTCGCGGTTTCTGCGCTTTCCAGGCCAACAATGCCCTCTATCTGGCGACGCGAGATCGGCGATTGCGCCAGGTCGTATAAGGCCAGCATCTGGCGGAAGGACGGCAGTCCGTCACGACAAAAGCCATGATGGTTCGATGCCAGGTGGGATATCAGGCGCCAGTGCAAGCCGAATCCTGCATTCCATCGAAGCGCCCTGCTTGGCTTACGCAGGAGCCTGGCGACAAAGCCTGCGCTGTCGCGGACCGGGGTCAGGACTCCATCCCGTTCGCCCTCCCTGAGCATGTGCGGAAGGTCGCGGTTAGTGCAACTCAGTCCAATGGACAGGTTGACCCTTTCCACAGCCTGGGGATCAAAATTCCCATCTATCAGCGTTATGCGCTTCTCTTGCCCGGGACTGGTTGCTGCCAGCGTTTCGTCGTGCCTGAGAAGCCAATAGCTTCCCTTTCCAGCAACGTCCTCTCCGTGCCGCTGCGAGTAGAGGGGCCTGAACTCGGTGACCACTTCCTGGCGATCGCGCCGCCGAATCATAGTGACTGAATCGACTGAGTACACCTCATAGGCCTCCGGGTGCGTCGAGTCGGCACAGAGCACGTAATCGGCCGTCCTGTGTGTCACCGCGATCGGTTGGCCTGGCCGCTGGAACAAGTTAACCACGGGGCTGCAACCCAACAGCAGGTTTGCCGCTGACAGCATTCCCAGTAATCGGGCCGCATGGGAATCTGAGCGCAGGCCGGCCAGTGCAAAGTGGAGCGTGAAACTGTGGCAATCCGGCGGCAGCCGTGCCCGCAGCGGCCCCAGTTCGATATCAAAGAAGGCGAACTTCTCCGGGCAGGCAAAGTATTCGCTGAGGATGCGGTACGCGACATGCGAACGCGCGTCGAACGGGATAAGCGCTTCGTTCTCGGCGTAGCCCACCCTCTTCAGGGGCACTTCCGGTAGCGTTGTCCAGCGGCCGGGTTCCACTTCAACATAGGCGCCTACGGTTCGCATGAACAATGCGTCCCTTAGCGCTGCGCAGAACGATGGCTCGCCGTCGATGAACACACGCAGGGCATTGAGCCGCTCTGGCAGGGCGCCCTCAATCTGGATGCTTATCGTTGAACCGGCCGACACGGGAAAGTTCAAGCCCGTGGGCGGGCGTGCCAGCGCCTCGAAGCGTGCATTGGCGAATCTTGCCGTGGTAAGCGTTATATCGTAGGCCGTTTTGAACCTGCAGCGCACGCCCTGCACCATGCAGGAATCCATCTCTGTTCCGCGTGGTATTTGCAGCATTGGCGCGGCGTCCACCGACCGAACCGGCGGGTGGGTGGCACGAACAATCGAACAGGAGGGAAACGGCCGCAGGTAATGGGGAAATAGCGTCTCCAGCAATGCTTCGGTAAATTCCGGATAACTGTCATCGAGCTTCTTGGCGATGCGGGCCGCCAGCAGCGCTGTCGACTGGATCAGTTGCTCAGTGTGCGGGTCCGGGCAGGTGTCTTCATCGAGCTGCAGCTTTCCACCGAGGCCGGGATAACGCTCGCAAAACTCTCGGCCAAGCTCGCGCAGGTACACGAGCTCACGCTCGAAGTATGGCAGCAAGTCCTCCATCAGCACTCCTCCCTGGGCATGCAGGCATCTGCCAATCCTCTCACAGCGAAAAGTGCGATTCATGAGATTTGTCAAGAAAGATCGCGGGGAAGGCATCAAACTCATTGGACGTGCAACGCCTGCCACAGGAGGACGTGATGACGCTGTCATTGAAAGTATTATGGTCGGAAGGCCTGGCCCTCGACGCCCAGCATTTCCAGCAACTCGACCGCTACCATGAGACGCGGCTCCAGCACATAGCATCGGTCCTGAACCCCTATTCCTGGGGCGTGCAGAAGGCCCGCTGGACTATCGACGGTGCCGGCAACAACTCGCTGCAGGCCCACGCTTTGGTGCTCATCTTCAAGGATGGGGAGATTTACCAGGCTCCCTTCCCGGACGAACTTCCGCTGCCGTTCGACCTTGGCAAGCTGGCGATTGAGGAGCTGGAGTTTGTCCTGTATGCGGCGCTGCCATTGCAAAGAGCCCACGGCGGAAACCTGTCGGCGGCCGACGCCACCAGCAACGGCGCGCGCTACGCACTGATAGATGAGGAAACGCCCGATCTTTACACCGACGGCCTTAACGTCAACGTCTCTTACATGACAAAGAGCGTGCGCCTTTTGTCCCACCTGGACATGCGCGATGGGTATGACTGCATCCCCGTGCTGAAAGTCAGGCGCAGGGCCGACAACACTTTTGAGATTGATCCGGAGTTCATGGCTCCCTCCGTATCGATCAGAGCCTGCCCTGCCATGGAGGAGATGCTGCGCAGCCTTATTGGCAACCTAAGCGCGAAGTGCGAATCGCTCTACCGCCAGCAGCGGCAGCCGCGCGGCCACCTGATCGAGGTTCCCAGCGGCGACGCTTCGTCGTTCTGGATGCTCAACGCAGCGCTTGCGGCGAGCGCCTCGCTGCAGCACATTGCGAAGTCCGGGCATTACCACCCGGAGCGCCTGTTCGAGCGGCTGAGGGAGCTGGCCGGCAGCCTGATGGCTTTCTCGCGAAAGTACGCGATTCCCGACCTGCCGTCATACAACCATGAAGATCCGGCGCCTGGATTCCAGGCCTTGGCTTCCATGATCCAGGACCTGCTCGATATCGTCGCGCGCTCAAAGTACATCACGATCCCCTTGAACGTCAGCGACAATGGCATGCGATATCAGCAAGGACGGCTTGATGCAAGCCTGCTGGAAGGGAAGGCTTCATTCTACCTGGCCGTCAACGCCAACATGCCGGCATTGAGCCTCGTCGCGGAGGTGCCGCGCCAGCTCAAGGTGGCATCACCGGACGATATAGACAGCCTGGTTCGCAACGCATTGCCCGGCCTGCAGTTGCTGCACATGCCCCAGGTTCCACTGGAGGTACCGGTGCGGCCGGACACCTATCATTTCTCCATAGAGAACCGGGGCGAGCTTTACGAATCGATGCTGAAGGCCCGTGCGATAGCCATATACGCGCCCAGCACGTTCGCGGATCTGAAGCTGGAGCTATTCGCCATTTCCGCTTGAGTGAGTTGGCCTTGGAATCAGGATGGAACCAGCAGCCATATCCGGCACTGCCTGCACGCTCCAGCCGTAGGCATGGAGCTTCACGCCATTCCACCAGGGTTTCCAGTCGCCCTGGCGCTGTTCGAATTCCACGCGCAGGCCGGCTTCCGTCTCTTCGCAGCGGATGCGTTGGCGCAGGTAGGCGCCGCGCTGGTAGGCCAGGCTGGCGCCGTCGTCGGCGTAGATCTCGCCTTGGCAATCGGGGCCGGGGTAGATATGGAGCTCCAGCGGTCCTTTCGGCGCGAAAGCTGTGCTTTGCACGAGCGGCTGTTTGGGAATGATGGCGCCGGGGCGGACGTAGACGGGCAGCTGGGCGATATCGGGTTTGATGGTTTCGCCCTTCCCTGCCAGGCGCTGGCCGGTCCAGTAGTTGTACCAGCCCTTTCCGGGCAGTTCCACCGTGTATTCGCCGGGCGATTCGGGCGTCGGCGATGGGGCTACCAGCAGGTCGCCGCCGAGCATGAACTGGTCTTCCGATCCGCCAAGGCGGTCGCCTTTCGCCAGCACTTGCGGGAAGTTGAGGAAGACCGGGCGCAGCATGGGGACGCCGGTGCGGCTGTTCTCCTCTGCCGCGCCATACAGGTAGGGCATGAGGCGGTAGCGCTCTTCGATGAAGCGGCGACGGATATCGACGTGCGCGGCGTCGCCGACCCATGGTTCCTGGTCGGGGCGGTTGGTTTCTGCGTGGGCGCGAAACAGCGGCATGAAGGCGCCGACCTGGAACCAGCGCGTGAGCAGGTCCGGGGATGGGTGTTCGCCGGCATAGCCGCCAACATCATTGCCGGCGAGGGAGAAGCCGCTCAGGCCGAGGTTGAGCAGCTGTTGCGTCCCGATCTTGAGGTGCTGCCAGCTCGATGCGTTGTCGCCAGTCCAGGTGGCGGCGTAGCGTTGGCCGCCGGCGTAGGTGGCGCGGGTCAGCACGAAGGGGCGGACGTCGGGTTGCAGACGGCTCAGGCCTTCGTACGTGGCGCGCGAGTTCAGTTGGCCGTACACGTTGTGCAGCTCGGCGTGCGAGGTGGTGCGCGGGGCGAAGTCGTCGCTTTCAATGCGGTGCACCACATCGAGCGGCATGGTCTTACTGGCGACGTTGAAGATGGACGGCTCGTTCATGTCGTTCCAGAAGCCTGCCACGCCGTCGGCGACAAGGCCCGCGTACAGTTCGCCCCACCAGCTCCGGGCCTTGGCACGGCTGAAGTCGGGGAAGACGGAGGCGCCGGGCCATACGTCGCCCGAGTAGTACTCGCCGCCGGGCAGCTTGAGGAACAAGTCCTGCACGGCGCCGCTGTCGTAGGCTGCGTAGCCCTGCCCTGGGGCGTTCGCTATATGCGGGTCGGTGATCAGTACCAGCCGCAGGCCCTGCGCGCGCAGGTCGCTGGCGAGCTGGCGCAAGTCGGGGAAAGCTTTGCGGTTGACGGTGAAGGGGCGCGAGCGGTCCTGGTAGTCGATGTCCATGTAGACCACGTCGGCGGGCAGGCGTTCACCGCGCAAGCGCTGGGCGATGGCACGCACTTCGGCGTCGCTCTTGTAGCTCCATTTCGATTGCTGGAAGCCGAGTGCCCATTGCGGCGGCAGCGGTGCTGTGCCGGTCAGGCGGGCGTATTGCTGCAGCACGTCTTTCGGTGCGGGGCCGGACATGACGTAGTAGTCGACCGGGCCGCCTTCGGCGCTGATCGAGAGCACATCGCGTTCGGTCTTGCCGAAGTCGAAGGTGCTGCGCCAGGTGTTGTCGAGGAACAGGCCATAGGCCCGGCCACGGTCGCCCACAGCCATGAAGAACGGAATGGATTTGTACAGCGGGTCGGTCGCCTGCGTGAACTTGTAGGCGTCGGAGTTCCACATGGTGTAAGCGCCGCCCTTACGGTCGAAGGTGCCGGTTTTGTCGCCCAGGCCGAAGATATGGTCGGCGCCGGCCAGCTTGCCGCGCAGTCGGAAGCCGCCGCCAGCTGCCAAGGCGGCGCTGCCGGCGAGGTCCGACAGCAGGACGTTGCCGCTGCCGTCCAGCACTTCGGTGCGCAGCGTGCGGCGGTCGATGCGCGCGCTGATGCCGGCGCTGCGCAGCTGGAGCGTTTCGCCGCTGCGGGTGACCTGCAGCGGCAGGCGGGCGGCGCGGGCGGCGGCGGGAACGGCCCAGGAGGCGTCCTCCGGCAGCTTGCCACGGCCCATGCGGATGCGCATGATGCCGCTGGCCGGGGCGCTCAATTCCAGCACGGCGCCGCCACTGGCGAGAACCATGCGGTCGACAGTCGCGGCCTGCGGCGCACCTGCCGCAAGCAGCGTGGCTGGAAGCAGCGCCATCAGCGCCACTGCCAGGCGGTACCGGCGCCGGTTACTGGGCAGCATACATGGACGAGTATTTCGCACCGAAGTACAGGATGAAGGCGTAGCAGGCCGCCGGCAGGATGAAGGACAGCTGCACACCGATTGCGTCGGCCATGGCGCCCTGCGCGAACGGCACGATGGCGCCGCCGACGATGGCCATGCACAGGATGCCGGAGCCCTGCCCAGTGTACTTGCCCAGGCCGTGCAGCGCCATGCTGAAGATGGTGGGGAACATGATCGAGTTGCACAGGCCAACCGCAAGGATGGCCCACATCGCCACGCTGCTGGTGCCGAAGCATGCCGCCAGCACCAGCCCTATCGCCACCAGCGAATTCACGGCCAGGGTCTTGCCCGGGCTGGCCACGCGCATCACCGCGAAGCCGATAAAGCGGCCAACCATGGCGCCGCCCCAGTAGATGCTGACGTAATGCGCCGCGTCGGCATGCGCCAGGCCGGCGATGTGTGCCTCGCCCAGGAAGTTGATCAGGAAGCTGCCGATACTCACTTCCGCGCCGACGTAGAGGAAGATGCCGATGGCGCCCAGCACCAGGTGGCGGTGGGCCCAGGCCGAGCCGTGGCCTTCGCCCGCCAGCGAGAGGTCTTCGCTGTCGGCGATCTGCGGCAGCCTGGCGAAGGCGAACAGCACGGCCAGCAACGCCAGTACTGCGGCCAGCGCCAGGTAGGGGCCGCGCACGGTGGCCGCCTCGGCGGCGGCGCTGACGGCGGCGCCGGCGGTGGAAAGGATCAGCACACCGCCGATAGCGGGACCGATAGTGGTGCCGAGCGAGTTGAATGCCTGCGTCAGGTTAAGGCGGCTGGATGCGGTGCGCGCCGGGCCGAGTACCGTGACGTAGGGGTTGGCGGCGACCTGCAGCACGGTGATGCCGGAGGCCAGCACAAAGAACGCCAGCAGGAACAGGCCGTAACCGCCGAAGGAGGCGGGGTAGAACAGCACACAGCCGCCGGCTGCGATCAGCAGGCCGGCGACGGCGCCTTTCTGGTAGCCGATGCGGCGGATCAGGGCGCCCGCCGGCATCGATACGATGAAGTAGGCGCCGAAGAAGCAGAACTGCACCAGCATGGCCTGGAAGTAAGTCAGCGTGTAAATCGCTTTCAGGTGCGGGATCAGTACGTCGTTCAGGGAGGTGATCAGCCCCCACATGAAGAACAGGATAGTGATGATGACCAGCGCGCTGGTGTTGCTGCCGTTCTGCGCAGCGCCCGCCGCCTGCGGGGGCGCGGCGGTGGCGCTGTTGTGTGCCGTGTTTGCCATGCTTGTCTCCTCTGCGTTTTTTTAGATGCCGGCCGGTGGGCGCGGCAGGTCGCTGCTGCGCGTGCCCCAGCCTTTGGTGTCGGGCTGCGGCGCCAGCTTGAAGCTCAGGGTGCCCGCCGCCTGCAGCTGCTCCCAGTCCAGCCACACGCGCGACAGCGGACGTCCGCCCCATTGCACGGATTGTACGAAGCGGCGCTCGCCCGGCTTGGCTTCCGGTGCTTCGATGCGCAGCACGCGGCCTTGCGGCAGGTCGATCTCGGCGCGCGCGAAGCGGGGTGCGTGCAGCAGGAAGCGCCCGCTGCCCGGCGTGTCGGGGTACAGGCCCAGTGCGCTGAACAGGTACCAGGCCGACATGGTACCCAGGTCGTCGTTGCCGGTGACTCCGCTTGGGCCGTTGCCGAACAGGGTCTCTGCGGCGCGCAGCACGGTGGTGGTTTTCCAGGGCTGGCCCATCAGGGTGTACATCCAGGGGGCGTGCAGGTCCGGTTCGTTGTTCGGGTTGTAGCGGAACTGGCTGTAGTAGCTGTATGCGCCAACCACCCAGGATTTGCGCACGGCGGCCGGGTCGGCCAGCACGGCGTCGTAGTCGAAGAACTGGTCCAGGCGGCTCAGGGCCTGCGCGGTGCCGCCCATGGCTGCGGCCAGGCCGGGCACGTCCTGCGGCACCAGCCATTGGTACTGCCATGCCGTGCCTTCGTGGAAGCCGCGCTCGCCGCGCGGGTCGTATTCACGCCCCACTTCGGCGAACCAGCTGCCATCCAGCAGGCGTGGGCGCGGGAAGCCGCGCAGGCCGGTCGGCGCATCGACCACGTTCGGGTCCCAGACCTTGCGCCAGTTCAGGGCGCGCTGTTGCAGCAGCTGCGCGTCCTTCGCTTGGCCGAGCGACTTGGCCATGATCGCCAGCGCACTGTCGGCCAGCGCGTATTCCATGGTGGCGGAGGCGCCATGGTGCGGGTCGATGTCCATGCCCTTGGCGACGAAGCTGCGGTCGTATTGCACGAAGCCTTGCTGCAGGTAGCTTGGGTTACCGGCGCGGCCCTGGGCGCGGTTGCGGTGCGGCGGCACGCCGAAGGCGTTCTCGCGCAGCGCGGCGTAGGCTTCGCGTTCGCGGCCTTTCAATGCGCCGTAGCGCCACAGGTCGACCAGGAAGGGCGTGACCGGGTCGCCGGTCATCACATTGCTGTCGAAATTGGCGTAGCCCCAGCGCGGCAGCCAGCCGCCTTCCTGGCGGATCTTCAGCACGGAATTGGCGATGTCGCGCGCACGCTCAGGCCGCAGCAAGGCAAGCAGCTGGTTCTGCGCGCGGTAGGTGTCCCACAGCGAGAAGAACTCGTAGTAGGTCCAGCCCTTGGCGCTGTGGATGGCGTCATCGTAGCCGCGATAGCGGCCATCGGCATCGCTGCCGGTCAGCGGTTGCAGCAGGGCGTGGTAAAGCGCGGTGTAGAACACGGTGCGGTCGTCATTGCTTCCGCCTTCGATACGCACGCTGCCAAGTTCGCGCTGCCAGGCCGCCTGCGCCTGCGTGCGCATGGCGTCGAAGCTGAGCGGCTGGCCGCCGGCCATGCCTTCGGCGCGCAGGTTGATGCGCGCGCCCTCCGCGTCCACATGGGAGATGGCGCTGACCGCCGTGACGGCCGAGCCGCGCGCCAGGTCGAAACTGAGCCACACGCCGTGCGGGCGTGCTTCGCCTTGCTGACTGGGTCCTTTCGCGCCGGGCCAGCCGCCGCGGTCGTCCCATATGCCGTGGGCGACGAAGGGCTGGTCGAACACCATGCGGAACCAGGTGGTGTACTGGGCGCCGCCGCAGAAGCTCTTGGTGGTGATCTTGCCTTCGATGCTGCGCTCGTCCAGCACGCGCACCTCGCTGCCGACCACGGAGTGGCGCTCGTTGGCCTGGCCGACGTTGAGCAGCACGTGGCCGGTACCGGTACCGGGTGCGAAGGTATAGCGCTCGGCGGCGGCACGCGTCAGGGCAGTGGTTTCGGCGGTGATGCCGCCGTAGCTGGTCAGCTTGACCTTGTAGTAGCCGGCCTGGCCCACCTCGCCTTCGTGGGTGTATTCGGCGGCGTAGCGCTTCTGGTTGAAGGCGTCCGGCTTGCTGGTGTCGAAATCCCCGCCGGGACCGATGCGGCCCGTGACAGGCAGCACGGAAAGCTGGCCGCCCTGCTCCCAGCAGCCGGCGCCGGACAGGAAGGAGTGGCCGAAGCCGCGGATGCGCGGGTCGCTGTAGCGCCAGCCGGCGTAGTGCTCACCGATCGGGCTGACCTGGATCATGCCAAAAGGGGCGGATGCGCCGGGGAAGGTATTGCCTTCGTCCTGGGTGCCGATGAAGGTGTTGACCGGCATGCTTGCGGCGCTTTGCGCGGCGTGAGCCGGCGCCATGGCCGGCAGCAGCGCCACCAGCGCCAGTTGTGCAAGGCGCAGGAAGCGCGTGGCGCGCGCGGGAATCTCAAGCGGGGTACGGCTCATCACTTTACCTCTCCTTCGAGTACTGCGAACAATTGATCCATGGCTGCCGGCGTAGGCGGCGTGGCGCCGGCTTGCTGACAGGCGGCGGAGCCGGCGGCCAGGGCGGCGTGCAGGTGCGATTGCAGCGTGCGGCCTGGGTGGCGCGAAAAGCTGTGCAGCAGGCCGGCGATGCTGGCGTCGCCGGCGCCGACGGTGTCGACCACCGTGACCGCCGGCGCGCTTGCATCGGCACGCTGCTGGCCGTGATAAAGGCTGGCGCCCTGGCCGCCGCGCGTCAGCAGGCAGTGGGCGGATGGGTTGAAGGCGCGCAGCTGCTGCAGCGCAGCGTCGAGCGGCAGGCCGGGGAACAGGCCGCGCAAGTCGTCGTCCGAGACCTTGATCACATCGGCCAGGGCCGCCATGCGCTGCAGGGTCGACGTGTAGCGCTCGTCCATCAGGTTGCGGTAGTTCGGGTCGTAGCTGATCGCCACGCCCTGCCCTTTCAGCTGCGCGGCCAGGGCCACCAGGGTGGCGGCCAGCGGCTCGCGCGCCAGGCTGATGCCGCCGAAGTGGGCCCAGCGCAGGCCGTCGGACCAGCCGTCCGGCAAGGCGGCCGGGTCGAAGTGCAGGTCGGCGCTGTCGTCGCCGATGAAGAAGTAGCGCGGCGGTTCGCCCTGCTCCACAATGGCCAGCAGCGGCGAGCGCTCCACGCGCTGCAGCAGGCGCAAATCCAGGCCCACGGCTTCGCTGGCGGCCCACAGGGCGTTGCCGAACCTGTCGCAGCTGATGGCGCCGGCAAAGGCGGTGCGCTCGCCCAGGCTGGCCAGCGCGCGCGCCACATTCCATACCGAGCCGCCAACGCGGCTGGCCCACTGCTCCTCGCCCTGCTGGATCATGTCGGTCAGCGCCTCGCCGGCGCACAGCATCAGCGGGGCGTCATGCATGGCCGCCCTCCGCCAGCACTTTTAAGATGTCGTAGCAAGCGCCCATGGTGTGGTAATCGACCTTGCCGGCCGGGCTCTTTTCGTCGCTCAGCTTGCGGTTCTCGCGGTCGAGGATGCGGTACCAGGCGCCGTGCTCGTGGTCGACCATATGGGTCCAGCTGTATTCCCACAGGCGCTGGTACCAGTCCCAGTATTCGGCGTTGCCGGTCCGCTGCGCCAGCATGGCTGCCGCGGCTGCGCTCTCGGCCTGCACCCAGAAGTATTTGTGCCAGTCGCAGATGGCAAGGTCCGGCGCCAGCGAGTAGCACAAGCCGCCGTGTTCGTCGTCCCAGCCCTTCTCCACCGCCACGCGGAACAGGCGCTCGGCAGTCGGCAGCAGCCAGCCCAGGTCTTGTTTCAGCACGTTGCGGCCCCATTGTTCCAACTGCAGCAGCAGCTTGGCCCATTCGGTGAAATGGCCCGGCTGGTAGCCCCAGGGGCGGAACAGGTTCTCCGGGTCGTCGATGTTGAAGCGCCAGTCCGGCTGCCACGCCTCGTTGTAGTGTTCCCAGATCAAGCCGCCGCAGCGCTCCGCCTGGCGCTGGGTGATGTTCGACGCAACGGTGTAGGCGCGCTCCAGGTAACGGCGGTCGCTGGTGGCCTGGAAGGCTGCCAACAGGGCCTCGCAAGCGTGCATATTGGCGTTCTGGCCACGGTAGCTCGATAGCACGCTCCAGTCGGCGCTGGCTTCATCGGCATACAGGCCGGCTTGCGGGTCCCAGAAGCGGCGCTCCATCAACTCGAAGGTTTCGCCGATCCAGGCGCGCGCTTCCTCCACGCCCGCCATGGTGGCGTGTGCGTAGGCCAGCAGGACGAAGGCCTGGCCATAAGCATGCTGGGTGCCATCCTCCACCGCACGGCCGTTCAGCATCCAGGCGTAGCCATCGCCATCCGCGCTGCGGTGCGCTTCGCGCAGGAAGCGCACCGCATGGCGTGCGCCCTCCAGATAGGCTGGGTCATGGAAGTGGCGATACGCCATGGAATAGGTGAAGACGAAGCGCGTACTGCTCACCAGGTGGCGGTGCTGGGCGTCGTAGACGCTGCCGTCATCCTTGAAATAGTGGAAAAGACCGCCCGCCGGATCGATGGCGCGCGGATGGTAAAAGCGCATGGTGTGCTGCGCATGGGCGAGCAGCACGGCCGGGCTGCGAAAGTTCGGGAAGTTGGGCATGTTCGTTTCAGGGGTTGGGGGTGTTAGTCGTCGAAGCTGCTCTCGCGCACGATCATCTGGACCGGCACGGTGATATGGGATGGTCCCTCGTCTTCTTTGTGGAGCAGCAGTTCGATCCCCGCCTTGCCCAGTTCTTCCTTGTCGACATGGATGGTGCTGAGCGGGGGAATGGCAGCAGCGGCGGCGGCGATATCGTCGAAGCCGACAATGGCAATGTCGTGCGGTATCTTCATGCCTTCGCCCAGGCAGTACTTCATGGCCGCCAGGGCGGTGCTGTCGTTGTAGCAGAAGACCGCGTCGGCCGGCTTGGGCAGGCTCAGTATGCTGCGCATGGCTTCCGCCACGCCTTCGTCGCCTTCGCCCAGTGTGGGCACGATCACTTCCAGGTTGGGGTCTGCATGCACCTTGGCGTCGAACAGCGCCTGGCGGAAGCCGCGGTTGCGTTGCTGGATACTGTAATGGGCCAGGGAGCCGGAGAGCATGGCGATGCGCTTGCGGCCGCAGCGCAGCAGGTGCTGGGTTGCCAGATAGCCGCCGCGCATATTGTCCGGGTTGACGGAGGTGAAGCCGCGCCAGTGCATGTCCACCAGAACGATCGGCTTGCCGATCTGCTGCAGGGTGGCCAGCACTTCGGGTTCAAAGAAACCGGCACAGACGATAGCATCCGGCTGGTGCAGGCGGATCTGCGCCAGCACCGGTTCCGCCGGGCCCACTGCGATAAAGGACAGGGCCACGCCTTCGCGGCGGCAGGCCGCTTCCGCGCCTTGCAGCACCGGCGAGAAGAAGGGGCTGGATGCGAGGGTGTTGTGCTGGTTGTGCAGCAGGAAGGCGATGCGGCGGATGCGGCCTTTTTTCAGCTGGCCGAAGTCATAGCCCATGCGCAGGGCGGCTTCGCGCACCTTGTTGCGGGTTTCCTCGGTCATGCCGACCTGGTTTTTCAGCGCGCGCGACACCGTGCCGATGGACAGGCCGGTGGCTTCCGCAATCCCGCGCAGGGTAACCTGGCTCATGAAAAGTCTCCAGAATTCTATTTTTAATAAACGCTACTTTTTATATCAGCGGCCTATGACGAGCGTCAATCAAAGCCGCTTAAATGGTGCGCTTTTAGCTGGTTTTACTAAACAACTCAGTCTGCAACCGAGCGCACACGCAAAGCCTTGCGCAGCGCCGCCAGCGAGGCGCGGGATGACACGCGCAGCGTCACTTTCTCTCCGGGCAGCAGCGTCACGGCATTGTCGGAAACCTCGGCATCGTGGGCGCCGAAATCGATCCAAACCGCACGCGCCAGGTTACCGGCGCGCAGCACTACCAGGTAATCCTTGCCGTCGCGCTGCACCTGCGCGGAAAGGCCGGCTGCGGCCCAGCGCAAGTCCTTTGCCGCTTTGAAGTAGACCACGCTGCGCGCGGACGGTTCGCCTGCCGCCTGCAACTCGAATACAGCGACAGTGGCGGCCGGATCGGCGCCGGCCAGCAGGTCTGCGTCGGCGTACGCGGCGGCGTTCGTGGCCGATAGCGGCGCCAGTTCGAATGTCCGGCGTTCTTCGCGCAGCACCTGCCCCTGCAGCGTCATCACGCGCAAGCGCACGTCTCCCTGCACGGCGTGGGTGCGGTCGTTGAGCAGGCTGACGCTGGTGCGGCCTTCCGCGTTGCGCAGCGCTGCCACAGTGACGGGAGCGAAGAAGCGGCGCGCGTGGTAGTGCAGCGCCTTCCAGCGTCCGAACCAGTCCACGCTGGACCAGGAGGCGCCGGGCCACACGTCGTTCAGCTGCCAGTACAGCGAACCCATTGTGTAGGGGCGGCTGGCGCGGTGGTGCAAGGCCGCCAGCTGGATGCCTTCGGCCTGCATGACCTGGCCCAGGTAGGTGAACGCGGCAAAGTCCTTCGGCGCGCCGAACTCGTAGCCTATGTACTTCAACAGGCGCTCGTTGCCTTTACCGGCCATGAATTTCTGGTGCGCCTCAATGACTGGCGCGGTGACGCCCTGCTCCGCGCGGCTGGCAAAGGCATCGATGGTGCGCTGCACCGGCCAGGCCTGCAGGCCGTATTCGGACATGAAGCGCGGTGTGACCTCAAGATATTTGGATGGCGGGTGCGCCGGGTTGCCCCACACTTCCCAATAATGCATATCGCCGCTGGCTGGCGTGTTGGCGGCTTCGGCCAGGTCGTCGCCGGGCGAGCTGGCCCAGTAGGCGATGCCGCCGCCCTCCTCTTCCACCACCTTGCGCAAATCGCTGCCGAACAGCTGCACATAGCCGCTCCAGACCTTGCTGGCGAACGCGGGATCGGCCGCCGTCAGTGTCTTGCCGTGGCCCCAGTATTTCCAGGCGATTTCCTGCTCATTATTGCCGCACCAGAGGACCAGGCTGGGGTGGTTGCGCAGGCGGCGCACGTTGTCGCGCGCTTCCGCCACCACGTTGGCGCGGAAGGCGTCGTCGTAAGCGGGCTGCATGCCGCCGCCGAACATGAAGTCCTGCCAGACCAGCAGGCCAAATTCGTCGGCCAGGTTGAAGAAGTCTTCGCTTTCGTAATAGCCGCCGCCCCAGCTACGCACCATGTTCATGTTCGCGTCGCGCGCGGATTGCAGCACGCGGCGCAACCGTTCCTGCGACACGCGCGGCTGGAACATGTCGAACGGAATCGTGTTCGCGCCTTTGGCGAATACCGGAATGCCGTTGATGACGAAATGGAAGCTCTTGCCCTTGGCGTCCGGCTCGCGGCGCAGTTCAACGCTGCGCAAGCCGGTACGGGCGCCCGCGCGGGCCACCACGCCCCTGCCGTCGGCCAGCTCGAGTTCATAGCGGTACAGCGGCTGCGCGCCGTAGCCATTCGGGTACCAGCGCTGCGGCTGCGCGACCTGGAACGGGAGCTCGACCCGGTTGGCGCCGGCCAGCAGTGCAACGCGCCCGCCAGCGGCCAGCTTGCGCGTACCGTCCGGCGCGGTCTGCCACAGCCGCAGGTCGAAGTCGCCTGCCCGCACCGCATCCGCCGACATCACGGCTACGATATCGGCCTGCGCTTCCTGCACGCGGTCCTGGCGCAGCTGCAGGTTGTCGATACGGACGGCATCCCAGCTTTGCAGGACGACCGGCTTCCAGATGCCGGCCGTGACGTAGCGCGGCCCCCAGTCCCAGCCATAGTGGTAGCCCGGCTTGCGGACAAAGTTGCCGGTCATCGCGTCCGGCGGTTCGTCGCCGTAGGGGGACGGGTAGTTGCCGGCCAGTTTGTGCGGCATGGCCTGCACTTGCGGCAGCAGCTTCCTGATCGGGGAACGGAAAACGATGCGCAGCTCGTTGCCACGCGCGCGCAGGCGGCCCTGCACCGGCACGCGCCAGGTGCGGAAGGCGTTATGCGCATCAAGCAGCTTTTCGCCGTTCAGCCATGCTTCGGCAAAGGTATCCAGTCCTTCAAATACCAGATCGCTGCGGGCTGCGGCCATCGCCGTGCGCGGGGCGTCGAAGCGGGTGCGGTACTCCCAGTCGGCCAGGCCAATCCACTGCAGGCCGGCTTCGGGGGTGCCGATATAGGGGTCGGGAATCAGCTTGTGCGCGAACAGGTCGGTGTGCACCGTCCCGGGAACGCTGGCGCGGCGCCACGGCGCCTTGGCGTCGAGCTGGCGGAAAGTCCAGCCTTTGTCGATGACGAAGCGGTCCAGCGCGGCGGGTCCGCTTGCGGCTGCCGCCTGCGCCATCGCGGCGAGCCAGAGTCCGAGCAGCAGTCGCGCGCACAAACTGAAGAACGGGTGCGTGTACATGGCGGCATCCTGGGTTGAAAAAAAACCTCCCCGGCCCGAAGGCGCGGGGAGGACAACAGAGGGATCAGAACTTGTAGTTCAGGCCAAAGTACGCGATGCGGCCGGCATAGCTGTTGCCGTAGAAGCGATCCTTGGTGTCGTCGCCCAGGTGCGAGCGCGACTCTTCCTTGGTCAGGTTCAGCACAGAAGCAGTCAGGCTCAGTTGCTTGCTGATGTTGTACGCAAAGTTCACGTCCACCTGGCTGTAAGGCTCGGAGTACACGCTGATGCCGTTGATCAGGCCACCCACCACTTCGCCACGGCGGTTATACGAGGCACGCGCCAGGAAGTTCTCGGTTTCATAGAACACCGTCAGGTTGGCCTGGTTCCTGGCACTACCCACCAGCGGCGACTTGCCGACTTCCTCGCCATCCCCCAGCACGATAGCGGCCTGGTTGGTCTTGTTGTAGGTGTAGTTGAACTGGAAACCCAGGCCGGAAGGCAGCGTATGCTGGG
Organism: Pseudoduganella sp.; assembly: GCF_041914865.1. Classification (NCBI taxonomy): domain Bacteria; kingdom Pseudomonadati; phylum Pseudomonadota; class Betaproteobacteria; order Burkholderiales; family Oxalobacteraceae; genus Pseudoduganella; species Pseudoduganella sp. The sequence continues at coordinate 151,764 of NZ_JAYSCO010000001.1, forward strand.
CGAACAGCTCCACACCTTGCGAAACGCCATCGCGGCCGCCGGCGCTGGTCTCGTAGCTTTGCACCAGCACGCTCTTGCCGCCGACATCCATCGTCACGTCGCGCACCACCGGCACGGTGAAGTTGCTGACGTTTTTGCGGAACACGTTGGCGCCGAGGACGGAACCGCGCTGGAAGTACCACTCCGCGCCCAGGTCGAACTGGGTGGCCTTGTAAGGTTCCAGCTGTTTGTTGCTGCCCTCGCCGAACCAGCCTTGCTTGTCGCCGCCGCCGATCAGGCGTCGGTCGTTGACGTATTCCTGGCTGTAGAAACGAAGGCCGCCCGGGTAGGCGATGTCGCTGTAGCTTGGGCGTGCCACCACCTTCGATGCGGCGGCGCGCAGCAGCAGGTCCTGGCGCAGCTCATAAGCCAGGTTAAGGCTTGGCAGCACGTCATTGTAGGTGCGGTCCAGCGAGCTCACGGCATACGAGCGGTTGCGCGCAGTGCTGTCCGGCAGGCGGGTAAAGCCGCTGGTGCAACCGGAACCGGCTGGCGCGCCGGCGGCAGGCAGGCCGCCCGGCAGGCAAGGCGCCGGCGAGCCGTTCGGGCCGTTGAAGAAGTAGTCGTTGTAGCTTTCCACCTGGTCGGTGGAATCGGCATGCTGCCTGGTGCGCACCAGCCGCAAGCCTACATTCCCGCGCAGGCGCTCTGTCTTGATGTTGGCCTGCAGGTAAGTTGCCATGATTTTCTCGTCCACGTTGTAGACGAAATTGTCCTCGTTACGGGTCTGCATCGCGCCATAGGTCTTGTCCAGGTGGGCAATGTAGGCCGGGTAGTTGATCGCCGGGAAAGCACTGGCGCTGATGCCGCCCGCCAGGTGGCCCAGCGAATCGGAATACAGGAACTCGGGCCGGAATTTGTTGGCGGTCGGATCGCAGCCGGCCTGGTAGCGCTTGTCGTAGTTCTTCGGATCGGCGCCCTGGCACACCCAGTAGTTGTTGCCGGTGCTCCGGCTGATGCCGCCGTCGCGGTACTTCGCCCCGAACTGCAGCGTATCCAGCCAGCCGCTCTCGTTACGCCAGGTGAAGTCGGCCTGGGCGTAATTCTGCTTGGTGCTGTTCCTGGTCCAGGAGGACGAGGTCGAGCCGAGGTCGATTTCACCGATGCCCTTGCGCAGGTTCTCCATCAGCTGCGGCGAGAAGGTCATGCTTGGCGTACCGACGGTGCTCCAGGCGCTGGCGTAGTTACCCAGCGTCCAGCTGCCGTCGGCGTTCTGCACGCGCGGCTTGATCGGCATTGCCATTTGCATTTCCGGGCCGCCGTGCGCCCAGGTGCGGCCGAACTTGAAGCTGGCGTCCAGTGACTGGCCGCGCCATTCGGCTTCAAAGTCGGCGGTCTGCGACAGTGATTTCTCGCGGTTGTAGCTGCCGGTGATCTGCGGGGTAGGAATGGTGCAGTCGTCCGGCCCCCAGCCGCCCGGCTTCTGGCCCGCCGCCGCTGCCTGCGCTTCGCTGCAGTAGTAGGCTTTGCCGGCGTGGACGCTGTATTGGGCGCCGGTGACGATGGTCTTGCTCGGGTCGAAGGTCAGGCCGTCCAGCAGGCGGCCGCCTGGCCAGTTGCCATCGCCGTCATAGCGCGCAATGTTCCATTCCGGGACCTTCAGGGTGTTGGTCTGGGAGTCCTGCGACAGGTCGAAGCGGAAGTAATTGGCGGTCAGGGTCAGGTTGCGCACCGGCTTGAACTGCACGGTCGCCTGCGCGCCTTTGCGTTCGCGCTCTTCCGTCTTCACGTTCAGGTTGACCGACGTCGGCATCATGAAGTTCTGGTAGTAGCGGCCATTCTGGTCGTAAAAGCCGGACTGGCCCCACCAGAAGGAGTTCAGGCCGGACGGCTTGCCGTTCACGTCCACCGGCGGATTCTTGCGGTAGCTGTCCGCATACCACTGCCAGTTCTCGGTGCTGGCGCTCATGGTGCGCGTGGTGCGCTTCTGCTGGGTATAGCCGACCAGCACGCCAAGGCGGTTGTCGTCGTCGTGCCAGGCGTACTGGCCGGAGAACTGGCCGTCGGTCTTCTTGGTGGTGTCGGCCCAGGTGCCTTCGGCGGAGACGAAGCCGCTGTTCGATTTGACGTCCAGCGGACGGCGCGTGCGCAGGATGACCGTGCCGCCGATGCCGCCTTCATCGAGGCGCGCTTCCGGGGTTTTGTACAGTTCCGCGCCGGACAGCATATTCGACGGCATCAGCATGTAGTTGAACGAGCGGGTCGGGTCGCCGTTCGATTCGGCGGTGGCGATGTAGTTGCCGTTCAACTGGGTCAGGGTCAGCTCGGAGGACAGGCCGCGCACGCTGACGTTCTTGCCCTCGCCGCCACTGCGGTCGATGATCACACCCGGCACGCGCTGCAGCGCGTCCGCCACGTTCTTGTCGGGGAATTTGCCGATGTCCTCGGCGGTGATCACCTCGACGATCGAGTTGGCGTCGCGTTTCTGGTCGAGGCTTTTTTCAATCGCGTAGCGATACCCGGTCACCACCACCGTCGCATCGGGCTGGGTGGCCGCGGTTTGCGCCTGGGCGCTGGCAAGGGTCAGCAGCGCGCCGCTCACGGCCAGGGCGATCGGCGTGGCGCGGCAGCGGCGCTGCGTTAAAGCTGGATGATTCCTGAACATCATGTAGGTCTCCTAGTTATGCCCAGCGAGGGCTTTTTATGGCGGGGATTTACTAAACCCCTGGGATGCCTCTCGCATCTCCCTGGGCATCACGCTCCACCTAGGAAAAACCTTACAAAGGAAGCTACAGTAGTTCAATAAACTTTCTAATTTTGAATGAAGTTTAGTTTTGATTAGTAAACAGGGTTGCGTCCTATTTGCGACAGTCGTTCAACGCGATTTGCCCGAGAAGTGCAGGAAGCCCCAGCGTTCCGGCACATGCATATTCACCACGCCTTGCGGCGACCAGACCCAGTTGTCCTCGCTCTTTTTACCCGCCGTCCACTGCACCCGGCTGAAGTTGATGCGCCAGGTGGTGCCGGCCCTGGGTTGCGGTACCTTCTGGCGCGCGGCGAAGGCGGTCAACGGAATCGCCATCTCCACCGTCCAGCCTTTGTCCTTGTCGCGCGGGTCGTTCAGGGTGCCCTGCACCCCAATCGCGGTCTGCAGGCCCTCGATATCCCAGCTGTTGTCGGCCTGCCCGCCTTCGCTGTAGGGCCTGGGCAGGAACAGGTCCCAACCGGTGTTTAGCGCATTGATCTCGAACTCGTAATAGCTTTTCGTCGCCGGCAGCGGCTTGAGGAAGACCTCGAAGTCGTTGTCCTTGAAAATCACCGAATCGCGCTGCGTCAGGGTGGCCTTCACGTCCGGCTCCTCCAGCTCCGCGGCGATGTACAGGTACCGGTCGTCCCACAGCATTTTCACGCGCGTGCGGTACTTGGGGCGCGGCTTGCTGTCGCCTTCAATGTCGATAAAGTCGGAGCTCCAGGGCGCCCGCTGCCACGCCGGGTCATCGATCTTGCCATCGACATGGACCGGCGCAGCGGCGCGCAGACACTCATAGGAAAGCGGCGCGCCCAGGGCGGCGGCCAGCACGGCGGCGAGGGCAATCATCGTTTATCTCCTTGTTCGATTGGACGCGAAATTTATAGCAAGGCGATAAGCACCAATCAACATGCCCGCTGCGAAATCGGTACCTTTTAGTTGGCTTTACTAAACTCACCTCCCAAGGCTTTTGTGGTGCATCAAGGCGGTCGCCCAAGGCAAGGGGCAAAATCCCCCTACCCTATTGATCGCGAGGCATTCCATGAAAATCATTGCTGGCATAGCGGCAATTGCAGCCCTTAGCGGCTGTAATTCACTGAACCAGGCGTTGGCGGAACGCCACGAGACGATCGAGATGTACCACATCTACGATATCCGGACCGCTGCAGACAACAAGACCATCGCCAAGGCCATCGCAGACGGCATTGCGCAAAACACGAACTCGGTCAACACGGTTACCCCGCTCCAGATTGGCAGACCGGTTCCCACCGAACCGGGGCGCTTCACCCTCGAAGATCCTGTCAAGGGAATCCGGATCCCCGGCGTAGCAATGCCAAAGGTCGCGGTTTGCAGCGATGCGGTCTGGACCGCCCAGGCGAACCGCAACACCGGCAATGCCTCCGCACTGTCTTTGCAATTCTGCCTTTTCAAATATCGGGAGGGATACCACCTTGACGTGTACGCGACGTTTCGCAAAGCTTCCGGCGTATCACAGCTACCTGCTGCGCTGGCGGAGAAGCTCGTGGGCAGCGCCGAACAATGGGTGACCAAGACCATTGTTGACACGGTGCGCGAGATCGGCCGCGTGCCCGGCACCGCAGTCAGGTACGTGGAAGGCCAGCCGGAACTCGCCGACCTGCCTTTGATTGACAAGGTTGGCCAAAAATAGGCGGCGATCCGGCCGCCCTCCTACTCCGGGTGCTCCTGCTCGCGCGCCTCGGCGCGCAGGAAGTCCGAGAACCATTCCAGGGCCTCATGTTCGGCGCGGCTGGTGCGCCAGCACATGTAGTAGGCGCCCTGCGCGGTCAGCGTTTCACTAAACGGGCTGACCAGGGTGCCGCGCTGCAGGTCGTCGCGGATCAGGGCCATGCGGCCCAGGGCGACACCCTGGCCGTTCAGCGCGGCCTGCATCAGGGCATTGCTGTCGTCGATCAGGGGGCCGCGCAGCGCCAGCGATGGCGCCAGGCCGGCCTGCTCGAACCAGCGTTCCCAGTCGTCGCAGCTGTCCTCGTGCAGCAGCGTGTAGTGGGCCAGGTCGGCGGGCGCTTTCAGCGGCGGGCCGCCCTTCAGCAGCGCCGGCGAGCAGACCGGCAGCAGCTCGGTGCCGAACAGGCGCTCGCACTCCACGCCGGGCCACTTGCCGTCGCCCCAGCGGATCGCCAGGTCGATGCCGTCGCGTCCCAGGTCGGTATGCATGACCGTGTGCACCAGGCGCACTTCGAGCTGGCTGTGGGCGGCGAGGAAGCGGTCCAGCCGCCCCACCAGCCAGCGCGAGCTGAAGGCCGGCGTCACCGCCACCGTCAGCCGCTTGCGCGCACGGCCCTCGCCTTGCGCCAGCTGGGCCAGCACGCGGTCGATGCGGCCGAAGGCGTCGATCACGCTGCGCTGCAGGATCGCCCCTTCCCCGGTCAGCGTGATGGCGCGCGTCATGCGCTTGAACAGCTTGATCTGCAGCGCTTCCTCCAGCGTCTTGATCTGGTGGCTGACGGCCGCCTGCGAGATGCACAACTCGTCGGCGGCGCGGGTAAAACTCATGTGCCGTGCGGTGACTTCAAACGTTTTCAACTGCCGCAGCAGGCTGGAAGAATGAACCATGGGGCGCTCCACGCATCAATTTTTCTAATGTATCGCATGCATACTGATCATTTGTCAACGTTATTTCGCTCATACAAGATGGGGCATCCAATCCCCGATCAACAGGAAATGACATGGCAACCCATCCCTACATTCCCAACTCGGTGCCAGAGGTCCGCGACGCCATGCTGCGCGCGGTGGGCGCGTCCAGCACCGAGGAGTTCTTTGCCGATATTCCCGCCGCCCTGCGCATGCAGGGCGCGCTGGCCATTCCCGCGCCGCACCTGTCGGAAGCGCGCCTGAAGCGCCATGTGGACGGCCTGCTGCGCAAAAACACCCACTGCGCCGGCCAACTGAGTTTCCTTGGCGGCGGCTGCTACCAGCACCATGTGCCGGCCGTATGCGACGAGGTGAACGGCCGCAGCGAGTTCGCCACGGCCTACGCGGGCGAGCCGTACGACGACCATGGCCGCTTCCAGGCCCTGTTCGAGTACTGCAGCATGATGGGCGAGCTGCTGGAGATGGACGTGGTCAACGTGCCGGTCTACGACGGCATGCAGGCTGCGGCCACCACCGTGCGCATGGCGGGCCGCCATACCGGCCGCCGGCGCGTGGTGGTTGCGGGCCACATCAATCCCGACAAGCTGGCCGTGATGCGCAACTACGGCCGCGCCGACCTCGATTTCGTGGTGGCGCCGTTCGATGCCGCCAGCGGCCTGCTCGACATGGCGGCCCTGGCGCAGCTGGTCGACAGGGATACCGCCGCGCTCTACGTGGATATTCCGTCCTTCCTCGGCACCATCGACGACGGCGCCGCGCTGGCGGCTGCGGCGCATGCGGTGGGCGCCCTGCTGGTGGTCGGCGTCGACCCGGTCTCGCTGGGCGTGCTGGCGCCGCCCGCCAGCTACGGCGCCGACATCGTGTGCGGCGACATCCAGCCGCTCGGCATGCACATGAACTATGGCGGCGGCCAGGGCGGCTTCATCGCCAGCCACGACGACCCGGCCATCGTCATGCAGTATCCATCGCGCCTGTTCGGCATCGTGCCGACCAGCGTGCCGGGCGAGTACGGCTTTGGCGACGTCGCCTACAGCCGCACCTCCTTCGACAAGCGCGAGAACGGCAATGAGTTCGTCGGCACCGCCGCCGCGCTGTGGGGCATTACCGCCGGCGTGTTCCTGGCGCTGATGGGGCCGCAGGGCATGGGCGAACTGGCCACCGGCATTGCCCAGCGCACGGCGTATGCCAAACAGCGCCTGGCAAGCCTGCCCGGCGTGCGTGTCACGCATGGCGGCGGCTGCCACTTCCGCGAATTCGTCGTCAACTTCGACGGCACCGGGCTGCCGGTGGCGGCCATCAATGCGGCCCTGCTCAGGCACGGCGTGTTTGGCGGCCATGACCTGAGCACCGACTTCCCTGCCCTCGGCCAGTCCGCCCTGTACGCCTTTTCCGAAGTCCACACGCAGGAAGACATCGACCTGCTCTGCGCAACGTTAGAGAAAGTGATCGGCCAATGAAACCAATGGACAATATCGCCGCCCACCGCAAGAACCAGCCGCGCCGCTACCACCAGGCACGTTGGGACGAACCCGTCATCTTTGAACTCAGCCAGCCGGGCGAACGCGGCATCCTGCTGCCCGAAGTCGAGCCGGACATCGCGCGCGCCGCAGGCCAGCCGCTGGCCGGACTGCCGGCCGGCATGCTGCGCCAGCGCCCGCCCCGCCTACCGGAGATGTCGCAGAACCGCGTGCTGCGCCACTACCTGCGCCTGTCGCAGGAAACCTTGGGCGCCGACCTGAACGTCGACGTCGGCCAGGGCACCTGCACCATGAAGTACAACCCGAAGATCAACGACCAGCTGGCACGCCAGCCGGCCATGACCGAGCTGCATCCGCGCCAGCCCGACAGCACCGTGCAGGGCATGCTGGAAGTGATCGCCAGACTGGAACAGGTGATGTGCGAGGTGTCCGGCATGGATGCGGTGTCGCTGCAGGCGCGAGGCGGCTCGCAGGCCATCTTCACCAATATGTCGATGGTGCGCGCCTGGCATGAAAGCCGCGGCGAAGCGGCGCAGCGCGACGAGGTCATTACCACCATCTTCTCCCATCCCTCGGATGCGGCCTGCGCCAAGCTGGTGGGCTACAAGGTCATCACCATCTACCCGGACGCCGACGGCTACCCGGACCTGGAGGCGCTCAAAGCCGCCGTTTCGCCGCGCACCGCAGCCCTGGTGATTACCAATCCCGAGGACACCGGCATCTTCAACAGCCGCATCCGCGAATTCGTCGACGCCGTGCATGCCGTGGGCGGCCTGTGCGTGTACGACCAGGCCAATGCCAACGGCCTGCTGGGCATTGCCCGCGCCCGCGAGGCAGGTTTCGACCTGTGCCACTTCAACCTGCACAAGACCTTCGCCACGCCGCATGCCTGCGGCGGCCCGGCGGTGGGCGCCGTGTGCTGCACGGCGGACCTGACGCCCTTCCTGCCCGGTCCACTGGTGCGCCAGAACGACGGGCGCTACCAGCTGGTGCCGGGCGGCGCACAGTCGATCGGCAAGATCAGCAGCTTCGCCGGTGCGGCCGGCATCATGCTGCGGGCGTATGCCTGGGTCATGAACCTGGGCGCGGAAGGCCTGCGTGCGGTGTCCGAGATCGCGGTCCTGAACAACAACTACATGATGCACGAGCTGCTGAAGATCGACGGCATGAGCGCGCCTTTCGCCACCGGCAAACGCCGCATCGAGCAGGTGCGCTACAGCTGGAAGGACCTGTGCGACGCCACCGGCGTGACGTCGGAGGAAATCGGCTTCCGCGCCGCCGACTTTGGCCTGCATTACTGGACCAGCCACCATCCCTACATCGTGCCCGAGCCGGCCACCATCGAGCCGACCGAATCCTACTCGCGCGCCGACCTGGATGAATTCATCGGCGTGATGCGCCATATCGCCGGCGAGGCGCGCAGCAATCCCGGGGTAGTCAAGAACGCGCCGCACAATTGCCCGACCCACCGCGTGCAGGGCGAAATGCTGGACGATCCGGAACGCTGGGGCATCACCTGGCGCGCCTACCAGCGCAAACTGGGCGAGCGCGGGCTGGCATGAAGCTTGGGCTGGTGGTCAACCCCTGGGCCGGCATCGGCGGGCCGGCCGGGCTGAAAGGTTCGGACGGCGCCGACTGCGTGCAGGCCGCGCTGGCGGCCAGCAGCCTGCCCCAGGTCCAGGCGCGGCTGGCCGCCATGTTCGATGCACTGGGCGAGGCGGCGCACCGCTTCAGCTGGTATGCCGCCGACGGCGCCATGGGCCTGTCGGCCTTGCAGGCGGCCGGCCTGCAGGCCAGCGCCGTGATCCCGGTCGCCTCTCCTTCGCAAGCGGTGGATACGCGCCGCGCCAGCCGCATCCTGGCCAGCATGGGCATCGACCTGCTGCTGTTCGCCGGCGGCGACGGCACCGCGCGCGACGTGCTGGACGGCCTGCGCGACGCCGGCGCCATCGACAGCCTGCCGGTGCTGGGCCTGCCGGCCGGGGTGAAGATGCAGTCGGCGGTCTTCGCCAATCATCCCACCGCCGCCGCGCAGCTGCTGCGCCAGCTGCTGCAGAACGGGCTGGCCATGCATAGCGAGGCCGAGGTGATGGACCTGGACGAGCAGGCGCTGCGGCGCGGCCAGATCCTGCCGCAGCTGTACGGCTACCTGCAGCTGCCGCTGGCGCCGGCCCTGACGCAGGGCGGCAAAGCGCGCCATGCCAGCGGCGACCATGCGCAGCGCCTGGCCATTGCGCGCAGCTTCGCCGAGGGGATGGACCCGCGCGCCCTGTACCTGGTGGGCCCCGGCTCCACCACCCAGGCCTTGCTGGAGGTGCTGGGCGTGGACGGCACCCTGCTCGGCGTGGATGCGGTGCTGGGCAACGGCACCCTGCTGGCGCGCGACGCCACCCGCCTGGAGCTGGAGGACCTGGCCGCCGCGCGCGACACCGCGCTGCACCTGGTGCTGTCCCCCATCGGCGGCCAGGGCATGGTGCTGGGGCGCGGCAACCAGCAGATTTCATCGCGCCTGCTGCGTGCTGCGGGCAAGCGCGGGCTGCACGTGCTGGCGCCGCGCGACAAGCTGTTGTCGCTGCACGGCGGCGTGCTGCGCATCGACAGCGGCGACGCGCAGCTCGATGCGGAATTCAACGGGTATCTGCCCGTGATGACTGGGTACCGGGAACAGACCATGTGGCCTGTTTCGGTGTAGTAGCAATCACTAAAACAATCTAGAGGAGAACCAGATGAGACAGAAAAAAGTGCTGACCCTTGCGGTAGCCACGGCGCTGGCGCACATGGCGGCCATGCAAGGCGCGCAGGCCCAATCGGCAAGCGATCCTGCTAGCGCTACCGAGAAGGCCGCGCCGATCCAGGAGGTGGTGGTCACCGGCACCACCGCCAAGAACCGCACCAAGCTCGAATCCTCGGTGGCCATCACCACCCTGGACTCCGACAAGCTGGTGAAAATGGCGCCGCACAGCCTGGCCGATTCGCTGCAGCAGGTACCCGGCCTGTGGGTCGAAGCCTCCGGCGGCGAAGTCTCGAACAACGTCTCCCCGCGCGGCCTGAGCGGCGGCGCCGCTTTCCAGTTCATCAGCCTGCAGGAAGACGGCCTGCCGGTGATTTACGACGGCGAGCTGGTCGACGTGCTGCTGCGCGAGGACCTGACCATCAAGCGCTTTGAAGCCATCCGCGGCGGCACTTCCGCCATCCTGTCGACCAACGGCCCCGCCGCCATCGTCAACTTCATCAGCCACAAAGGCACGCAGAAGCCGCAAGGCGAAGCCAAGGTCACCGTGGGCGACTACGGCATGGTGCGCACCGAAGGCGTTTTCTCGGGCCCGATCAATGAAGACTGGAGCTATGCGGCCGGCGGCTACTACCGTCGCGGCAAGGGCGTGCGCCCGATCGGCATGACCGCCGACCACGGCGGCCAGTTCCGCCTCAACCTGACGCGCCGCCTGGCTGCCGGGGAACTGAACCTGTCGGCCAAGTACGTCAACGACCACAACACCTTCTACCTGCCGATCCCGCTGACCAACCCGGCCAAGCCGCGCGGCGTGCCCGGCGTGGACCCGCATTACGGCTCGCTGGACGGCCCGGACGTGGCGCACATCAGCAACCAGACCACCAACGGCACCCAGACCACCGACCTGAAAACCGGCTTCCATGTGCTGGCCAAGGTGCTGGGCGCCGACCTGCAGCACGACCTGGGCGGCGACTGGTCGTTCCGCAACAATGCGCGCTATACGCGCTACGACGTGGCGCCGCATTCCGTGTTCAATGGCCCGAACAGCTACCTGGTGCGCGCCACCAACCGCCTCGACCCGGCGCAGTACGCCGACGTGGCCGGCCTGCTGCAGCGTTTCGGCGGCACCGCGCGTCTGGCCTACGCCGGCACCGGCCAGCTGGTCGACAACCCGGCCGCGTTGAACGGCAACGGCTTCACCACCGATGCCGTGGCCGAAACGCGCTTCCGCTCCCTCAGCCACTTCGTCGACAAGCTGTCGCTGACCAAGGAGAACGAGAACAACAGCTTCACCGCCGGCATCCTGTTCGCGTCGCAGAAGCTGCATGAGGACTCCGACTACGGCGCGCGCATCCTGACCGAGGTGCGCGACCAGCCGAAGCGCCTGGACATCGTGGCGGTGGACGCCAACAACAAGATCCTGGGCTACCTGTCGGACAAAGGCGTGCTGCGCAACGCCTTCTTCTACGAGCGCCACAAGGGCGATATGAATTCCACCTCCCTGTTCATCAACGACGAGTGGAAGGTCAACAAGAACCTGCGTATCGACGGCGGCGTGCGCTACGAGATCGCCCGCTACGACGTGCAGGACGAGGGCGTGAACGCGGCCGGCAGCGAGGTGCCGGGCAGCAGCCTGGTGGGCGGCACGCCGATCCCGGGCGCCTTCAACCCGGACGGCACGGACAAGGACAACATCATCGCCAACAACTACATGCGCCGCGCCGGCACCGGCGTCTGGACGCGCAAGCAGAAGACCATCAAGGAGTCGTCCTACACGGCGGGCTTCAACTATGCCTTCAACGACCATATCGCCACCTATGGCCGTTACGCCAGCGGCACCAATATGCCGACCCTGTACAGCACCGACAGCTTTGTGGACGGCGCCAGCCGCCTGAGCTTCGGCGAAGTGGGTGTGCGCTATATCTCGCCGATGTGGACCACCTCGGCCACCCTGTTCCACACCAAGTTCGACAACCTGTCCTTCGGCGAAACCAACCAGCAGACCGGCGATTTCCGCCAGGTCTTCGTCAAGACGCTGTCCACCGGCGTCGAGCTGGAAGGCGTGTTCAAGCCGCACAAGCGCTTCTCGCTGGAGTACGTGGCCACCATCCAGGACGCCACCATCGACGGCATCGACCCGAATGCCGAAGAGGCCAAGCAGAACGGCAACCAGGTGATGCGCACCCCGAACACCCAGGTGCGCCTGATCCCGACCGTGCATTTCGATTTTGGCGACATCTTCCTGGTGTACAGCCATATCGGCAAACGCTTCGCCGACTTCGAAAACGCGCTGGCCCTGCCGAAGTACCACGTCATCGACATGGGCGCGGAATTCCGGATCGACAAGCACTGGAAGCTGAACCTGAAGGTCAACAACGTGACCAATGAGATCGGCCTGACCGAAGGCAACCCGCGCAGCGGCTTTAACCAAAGCTCGAATGGCAGCCTGTTCTACGCGCGGCCTATCCTCGGCCGCCACGCCACTGTCTCGCTGTCCTACAAGTTCTGATGCTCCACGGGGCCGGCCGCTCACAGCGCCCGGCCCTTTTTGCTTTGCCCGTGTTACCCTCCCCCCAACTGATTCGTTCCCGATTACAGCTTATGTCTTCAGTCGTCCGCAAATTGCTGCTGGCCGCAGCATGCACCGCCGCCTGGGCCGCCCACGCACAGGCCCCTTCCATCAACCGTTACGGCGTCCCTTCCGCAGCGCGCGAATTCGACGCCGAGCAAAACCAGCGTTTCAACCCCATGTTTGATGCCGGCAGCTGGCATGGCTACCTGCTGCCCGATGCGGCCTCCCTGGCCGGCACGTTCAGCGGCCCCATGGTAGTGGCCGAGGAATACAGCCTGTTCATCGCCTCGGCGCTGGAACGCCTTTCCCTCGCCGACCGCCGCAGCGGCCGCACCTTCGCACCGGAGCAGGCGCGCTGGGGCAAGGAGGCGCGGCCCGGCGTGCTGCGCCAGCGGCTGGAGTGGCCCGGCCTGGTGCTGGAGGTCGACCTGCATTTCGCCGACTCGCACAGCGCACTGGTGCGCTATCGCCTGCACAACACTTCGCGCGAGCCGCTGGCACTGCGCGCCCACTGGCAGGGCGACCTGATACAGCAATGGGAACAGGGCAAGGGCACGGTCGCAGCGCGCCAGCCGGCCTGGAAGCCGCAACTGGTGCAGGAAGCGGGCGGCATCAGCGTCGTTTTCGGCAAGGTGCGCGATGCTGGCAATGTCATGACCAGCGGCCGTTCACGCTACCGCATCGAACGCAGCGTACGCTCGCAGGACAGCGTGGACGGGCAGCACTACGACAGCCGCGCCGACCTGCCCCTGCTGGCACCGGGCCGCCGCCAGGCGCTCTACAGCGCCTACAGCTACCAGCTCGACGAACAGGCCGGCCCGCCCAGCGCCGCCGCCCTGCTCGCCAGCCCGGCGCGCATGGAGCGCGCCATCGCCGCCAACCAGCGCCGCTGGAAGCAGTGGCTGGCGCGCCTGCCCGCATCCGCCCTCAGCACCAAGGCGCTGGAAACCCTGGTCGGCAACTGGCGCGCGCCGCGCGGCGCCATCCGCCACGACGCCATGGTGCCCTCCACCACCGCGCGCTGGTTCAACGGCGCCTGGACCTGGGACACCTGGAAGCAGGCATACGCCCTGGCTGCCATCGACCCAGCCCTGGCCGCCAACACCGTGCGCGCCCTGTTCGACTACCAGATCCAGCCTGACGACCCGGTACGCCCGCAAGACGAAGGCATGTTGCCCGACAACGTGTTCTACAACACGGACGCCCAGCGCGGCGGCGACGGCGGCAACTGGAACGAGCGCGATACCAAGCCGCCGCTGGCCGCATGGGTAGTATGGGAAATCTACCGCCACAACGGGGACCGCGCCTGGCTGCGGGAGATGCAGCCCAAGCTGGAGGCCTACCACCGCTGGTGGTACCGCAACCGCGACCACGACCGGAATGGCCTGGCCGAGTACGGCGCCACCGTCCATCCGCTGCACAACGACAGCAATGGCCAGCTGCGCTTCCGCGTCAAGCCGCTCAGCACAGGCGACGCCATTCCGGACGGCTGCACTGGCGCCAAGGACGGCATGCTGGACTGCCTTGGCCTGGCCGCCTACAACCGCATCGTCGACAGCGGCCAGTACGCCGCCATCGACCTGCCGGTGCAGCATGCAGCCGGCTGGGAATCCGGCATGGACAACGCCGCCCGTTTCGGTTTCATCGAAGCCGGCGCCCTGCAGCGCTACGCCGACAAGACCCACGGCGGCGACCTGGCTGCGGCAAAGCGCGACTGGCAAGTGCGCGTGGTGGAAAACCGCGACAGCAAAGGCAAGCTCCTGGGCTACTCGATCGACCAGGAATCGGTCGACCTGAACGCCTTCCTCTACCGCGAAAAGCTGGTACTGGCCGATATCGCGCAAGCCCTCGGCCAGGCCAGCGCCGCGCAGGAGTGGCGCGCGCAGGCCGGCAAGCTGCGCGGCCAGCTCAATGCCAGCTTCTTCGATGCCGCCAGCGGGTTTTATTACGACCGCCAGCTGGGCGGCAAGCTGCTGACCATGCGCGGGCGCGGGCCGGAAGGATGGACAGCGCTGTGGGCCGGCGCGGCGGAACAAACGCAGGCCGACGCCGTCATCGCCAAGATGCTGGACCCGGGCGAATTCGCCACGGCAGTGCCCATGCCGACTGCCGCCGTCTCCAACCCATCCTACGCGCCGGATATCTACTGGCGCGGCCGCGTATGGCTGGACCAGCTCTATTTCGGCACGGTCGCGCTACGCCAGTACGGCCGCGCGCAGGAAGCCGATGCCATGGCGGCACGTTTCACCGCCGGCGCGGAGGGCCTGCTGGGCGATGCGCCGATCCGGGAAAACTATAATCCCGAGACCGGCCGCATGCAGGGTGCGACCAATTTCAGCTGGAGCGCGGCGCATTTGCTGATGCTGGCGCGAGAGGCTGCGGCAAAGCCTGCGAAGTAAGCTGGCCAAGCTCGAACTGGCGGTACTTCCACCAGGCCCAGCCCAGGAACAGGACCACGCCGCCCACGTTGTAGCCCAGCGTGAGCAGCAGGTCCTGCCCGGCCGGGAAGATGGCGGCGACGAAGGCGACGCCGGAGAACGCCAGCAGCACGCCGGACACCAGCAGCCCGACCCGGCGCGAGCCCATGCGGAAATCGCGCGGCAGGTGGTCCAGCTGCAGGCGCAGGTGGAAGTAAGCCGCCATGATGATCAGCGGCGGCAGCAGCGCGGTGGCAGCCGTCATATTGATCACCACATTCAACAGCTGGTTCACATTGCCCGAGCCCAGCGCCGGGATCACCAGCAGCGGCACCACCACGGCAAACTGGATCCATGCCGCGCGCTCCGGCATGTCGTGGCGGTTCAGCGCAATGGCCCGCTCACCGAAGATGCCCTTCGGGATTTCCGAGAACAGCGCCTTGACCGGCGCCGCCGTCCACACCATCAGCGTGCCGAACGAGCCAACCAGCATCACCGTGCCCACCACCCGGTTCAACAGCTGCGGCGAGACCTGGTGGTGCTCGCCCAGCGCGCCAAAGACCTGGAACACGCCAGAGGTATAACTCAGTTTGGAGGCCGGCACGTGCAGGTTGAGCACCAGCGCCGACACCGAATACAGCGCCCCGATCAGCAAGCCGGCGAAAATAATGGTGCGCACGAAGGTGCGCGCCCCGCCCCGCACATCGTTCAGGAACACGCCGACCGATTCGGCGCCGCCGGCGGCGAACAGTATCCACGCCATCGCGCCCATGAAGGCCCAGTTGAAGGTGGGAGTCATTGCCGCCACGGACACCGGCGTGGCAGGCCGCACCCCGCCGATCCAGTCGGCCAGGCTCAGCGCCACGAAGCAGAATGCCATCAACAGCACCAGCGAGCTGCCGATCGAGGTAACCCGCCCGACCCACGCCGCGCCTTTGGTCGAGACCCAGGTGGCGAAGGCGAACAGCATGATCGACAGCAGCACCGCCACCATGGGCGACAGCTGCAACTCGTACCCCAGCCAGGCATACGACGAGTACACCAGGATATTCGGCAGCACCGAGGTAAAGTAGAACAGGTTGACGAACCAGTAGCAGTAGGCGCCGACGAAAGCCCACTTGTCGCCCAGCGAGGAACGTATCCACTGGTAGATGCCGGATTTGGCATCCTTATTCAGGCTGACGAATTCGGCGATGATCAGCACATAGGGAATGAAGAACACCGCCGTGGCGAGCAGGAAGCACGGCACGGCTGCCGTGCCGATGGCGATGTTGCTGTTGACGACATTGCGGATATTGAAGATTGCTGCCACCGCCATCGATAGCAGCATGAAGCGCCCAATCTGGGTATTGCCGGGAATCGCCATGCTCAACTCACTTATTGTGGAATGTTGCGCCTTCTATCGTCACCATCAGTACCAGCTTGCGCAGGTGGCTCGCACCGAGCGGCTGGTATGCGTAGTCGTTATCGAACACCAGCAACTGCCCGGGACTGGCGGTATGCCGCCCCGCGCTTTCGCCGCTGAACGTCTCGCGGTCGGTCTCGTCGCTGTACGGCGCCAGCGGTTGCAGCACGTGCTTGGGCGCATAGGCCACGGTCTCGCTGCCGGACAGGTAATAGTGGATTTCCACATAGCGCCGGTTGCCGGTGAAGCACCCGGCCGCTGCGGCCGGCCCGTCGACCAGGCGGTACACCAGCGAGTCGCCGATGGAATGGCAGACGCCGGGTTGCAGCCGCGGCAGGTTGGCGATGGCCTCCATGCAGCGCCGCCATTTCTTCGCCGTGTGGTAGCGCAGGCTGAATTCCTGCACGCTGTTCACGATAATCATGCCCGGCCCTCCCCATCCAATGGCGACAAGTCCAGCCGGTAGCTGAACTCCTCCAGGTACACGCGGTAGGAGTCCAGCACCTCCGAGCCCCAGGAGTTCGAGCCCAGGCCGCTCATCTTGTGGTCCAGGTTCACGGTCCAGTAACCCTCCTCGCGCAACGCATTGTCGTGACGCGTGGCGGCGATCTGGCCTGCGCTGTATGGCCACACGCTGAAGTGCATGCCCTGCGGCGCGTCGATGCGCAAGCCTTTGCCGTCGGGCCGCTGCAGCCTGGCCCACGCCACATCCATCCGGTTGCCGTTGTCCTGCGGCCTGGGATAGTGCTCGAACATGTCGGCCGCCTTGCAGCGGTAGCGGTCGATGGTATTGCACGCCTTGCTGTCGGGGTAGTTCTCGCCCGGGCCGCGGCCGAAATACTCGACCTGGTCCAGCTCCTGGCGGAGGCCCAGCGACAGGCCGATTTTCGGGATCATGTCGCGCATCCCGCCGTATGGCTTGCCGGACAGCGCCAGCTGCACCCTTCCCGCGCCATCCACGCGGTAGTGGTAGCGGCAGCGCATGCCATAACCGAGGATCGGCGGCGCCACCTGGCAATCGACAATGACTTCCACCGCCTCCGCGCTGCGGCGCACTTCCATCCCGCGCAGGTGCTCCTGCATGATGTCCAGGTGCTGCGGCAGCCACAGGGCTTCGTTCTCCTGCTTGTGGTTGTCGATGCAGGGTTTGTAGAAGTTCAGCTGCGGCGCACGCGCCAGCAGCGCCATGCCGCCGGCTTCCCACTCCTTCAGCTTTCCGGTCAGCTTGCAGAACACCAGGTGGAAGCCGATGCCTTCCACCCGGTACTCCAGGCGCTGCTCGGACAGCACGGGCGGCGCCAGGCGCGCGGACGCCGGCGCAGGGGCCGCTGCAGGCCCCGGCAGCGCGAACTGGTACACGGCAATTTCATGCTGCGCCGCGCTGAAGGCGGTGGCCTGCTCGCGCATCACACGCACATCCAGGTAGCAGCGCGCATGGCCTGCGGGCGGCGCGGGAATGCGGAACTCCTGCCGCTGACCCGGCGGCAGCGGCGGCAGCGGCAAGCGCTCCTGGCGCAACAACTCGCCTTCAGCCTTCACCTGCACCAGGAGGAAGATGCCATCCAGGCTGCTGAACCAATAGCGGTTCTCCACCTCCAGCACGCCGGCGGCGGCGTCGACGGCGCGCACCTTGACCGGCGCGATCACCTGTTTGTACTCGCGCAGGCCGGGTCCTGGCCGCTGGTCGGGGTAGATCAAGCCATCGCAGCAGAAGTTGCCGCTATTGGGGTAGTCGCCGTAATCGCCGCCGAAGGCATAGAACGGCCGCCCCGGCACCTCCGGCTGCAGGATGGCGTGGTCGCACCACTCCCACACGTAGTGGCCTTGCAGGTGCGGGTGGCGGTCCAGCACCGCCTGGTACTCGGACAGCCCGCCCGGCCCATTGCCCATGGCGTGCGCGTACTCGCACAGGATGCGCGGCTTGTCCATCGGGTACTCGCCGAAGGCATTCATCATCTGCACCCGCGAATACATGGTGCTGACCACGTCGCACACTTCCGCGTCGCGGTCTTCCTCATAATGGATCAGGCGCGTCGGATCGATCTCGCGGCAGCGCGCCGCCATCGCGCGGATGTTGCAGCCGTAGCCGGACTCGTTCCCCAGCGACCACATGATGATGGAGGGATGGTTCTTCTGCGCGTGCACATGGCGCTCGATGCGGTCGACGAACGCCGCCTCCCAGGCCGGATCGTCGGTGATCTGGCTCAGGTTGCCGATGTTGACAAAGCCATGCGTTTCCACATCCGTTTCGGCCATCACGAACAGGCCGTACTGGTCGCACAGCTCATAGAAGCGCGGGTCGTTGGGATAGTGCGCGGTGCGCACGGAGTTGATGTTGTGCTGCTTCATCAGCTCGATATCCTGCTCGGCGCGCGCCATGGTGACGGCGCGCCCGCGCAGCTGGTCGTTGTCGTGGCGGTTCACGCCGTGCAGCTTCAGGTAGCGGCCGTTCACGTACATCAGGCCATTGCGCACGCTGACCTCGCGGAAGCCCACGCGCAGCGGCACCACTTCCAGCAGCGTCCCCGCGTCGTCGTACAGGCTGATCTCCAGCCGGTACAGGTAAGGGTCTTCGGCATTCCACTGGCGCGGCTGCGGCACTGCCGCCTCCCATGCCGGTTCGCGGCCGCCGCCGCGCTGCAGCTCGCGCGCGCCGTCGTACAGCGCCCATTCGATGCGCCAGCCGGCAGCTGCCGAAACTGCGACCGCGCAGGACAGGCGGGCATCGCGCCAGGCATCGTCAAAGCGCGTCTGCACGCATACATCCTGCAAATGGATAGCGCCCTTCCCAACCAGGTAAACATCGCGGAAGATGCCGGCGGTCCACCACATATCCTGGTCTTCCAGGTAGCTGGAATCGGCCCACTGCAGCACGCGCACGCTGAGCAGGTTTTCGCCATCCACCAGCAGCGCGGTGATGTCGAACTCCGCCGCCAGGCGGCTGCCCTTGCTCATGCCGGCATAGCTGCCGTTGACATAAATTTCGAAATAGGTCTCCACGCCGTCAAAGCGCAGGATCACGCGCTCGCCGCGCCACTCGGGACCCAGCTTCCAGCGGCACTGGTAGGCGCCGGTCGGGTTGGAAGACGGCACATAGGGCGGGTCGACCGGGAACGGCATGCCGTCGTCGGTGTACTGCAGCTGGCCGTGGCCCTGCATCTGCCACATGCCCGGCACGTCGATCGGGCCCCAGCCAGCCATGTATTCGCTATAGAACTGTTCCGGCACCTGCAGCGGATGGTCAAAATAGGCGAAGCGCCAGGTGCCGCTGAGCGACAGGAAGCGGCGGCTGCGCTCGCGCTCGAAAGTGCGCGCGCTTTCGGCGTCGGCGTAGGCAAAGAAATAGGCGTGCGGGGGCAGCCGGTTCTCCCCCAGCAGCTGGTGGTTCTCCCACTTGTTCATGGTTTATGCGGAGCCGGCCAGGCCGCCGCCGTCCACCACCAGCGCATCGCCGGTGACAAAGGAGGAACGATCCGATGCGAGGAACAGCACGGCCTGCGCGATTTCCGGCGGCTGGCCCACGCGCATCAGCGGGCGGCCGGCACCAGCGGCCACCAGCGCGTTCTGTTCCAGGCCAAGCTGCTGCGCCTCATTGCGCAGCATCGGCGTATCGGTATCGCCAGGGCAGACGCAATTGACGCGGATATTCTGCGGCCCATGGTCGACCGCCATGGCCTTGGTCATGATCACCACCGCGCCTTTGGAGGCGCAGTACGACACGGCGTCCTTGCCGCCCACCAGGCCCCAGCCCGAGGCGGTGTTGATAATGCTGCCGCCACCTTGCTGCTGCATCACCGGCACAGCGTATTTGCACATCAGGAAAATCGATTTGACGTTCACCGCCATCACCTGGTCCCATTCCTGCTCGGTGGTGTGGATGACGTTGGCGCGGCGGGTGATGCCGGCATTGTTGAACAAAACGTCGAGCCGGCCATAGCGCGCCACGGCAGCCGCCACCGCGGCTTCGCAGTCGGCCGCCACCGCCACGTCGGTGCGGATGAAGGAAGCGCGCGCTCCGCCGGCGGTGATTGCCGCCACCGCCAGCTCGCCGGCCACGCCGTCGCGGTCGGCGATCAGCACCGTGGCGCCCTCGCGCGCAAACAATTCCGCCGTGGCGCGGCCAATGCCCGATGCGCCGCCAGTCACCAACGCCACTTTCCCTGCGAGTTCGCCGTTCTGTTGCATGTACCGTCTCCGTGATGTGATTGTCGCTCCATGTTGCCCTTTTTTTCATGCATTCACAAATGAATACTCTGCATTGCATGCATAACCCTGGCTAATGCATAAGGGCGCTGCGCTTCATACTGGCCGCATCGGGACTTCACATTAAACCGATACATTAGATTCTCCACATAACCAGGAGTACAAACCATGGCAATTCCCAGGCAGCTGGCCTGCGTCGGCCTCGCCACCGGCGCGATACTTTTAATACCTTTCACCGCCATGCACTTCACGGAGGAAGTGCGCTGGACCCTGCTGGACTTCCTGGTCGCCGGCACGCTGCTGGCGGGAGTGGGCGCCTGCTACGTGCTGCTGGCAAGCCGCATGCGCGACAGGGTGCAGAAAACGGTGCTGGCCGTCGTATTGGGAATCGGCTTGCTCGCGGTGTGGATCGAGCTGGCCGTGGGCGTTTTCGGGACGCCGTTTGCCGGAAGCTGACGGGGTGCTGGCATTTCGATAGTTGATTGCAACGTGGCGTGCATTTTCGGTAAGATTTACCGCATCGTCTATGACAAATCGACTTTATGACCAGCATCGGCCAGAAACTCTCCATGATCGTCGCCACAATGGTCATGTTCAGCGCCGCGCTGCTGATCAATGAGCTGCTGTTCAAGCAGCTGGAGTTCGCGGAGGGCATCAACTGGATTTACCTGCCAGCCGGCGTGCGCCTGCTGGCCACCCTGCTGTTCGCCGAAGCAGGCGCCATCGGGCTGCTGCTGGTGTCATGGCTGTACTGCTTCTTCTTCCTCTTTCCCAACGAACCGGTGCGGGCCCTGGCCGGCGGCATCCTGTCCAGCGCCGCGCCGTATATCGTCTACCTGGGCGCCCGGCGCTGGCTCGACCTGAAAGGTTCGCTGGCCAACCTGAGGCCGCTGCAGGTGCTGGCCTGCGCCATCGCCTTTTCCCTCGCCAGCCCGCTGCTGCACCACATCTGGTTCGCGCTATATGAAGGGCGCGAACACCTGCTGCGCAGCTTTGCCGTGATGGCGCTGGGCGATTTTGCCGGCACCGTGCTGCTGCTGTTCTTCACCAAATGGGTGATGGGCCTGTCCCAGCCGCGCGCCTAGAACAAGGCTTGCTGCGCCGTCGTCAGGGCGGCGAAGCTCTCCTTCAGCGGCAGCAGGATAGCGTCGGCAATCGGCAGCAGCTGCTTGTCCAGGTAGTGCTGGTAATCGATCGGTGAACGCTGCACTTCCAGCGGTTCCGGCCCGTTGGTGGTGACCACGTAGCTGATACGGCCGCCGTTCTGGTAGCGCAAGGGCCGTCCCTGCGCCTTGTTGAACTCATCGGCCAGGCGCGCCGCGCGCACCTGCGGCGGCACGTTCACCTGGTACTCGTCCAGCCGGTGGCGCAGGCGCTTGCGGTAGACCAGCAGGTCGTCATGCTCGCCGGCCAGCGTCTTGCGCACATAGTCGCGCACATAATCGCGGTACGGCTCGTCGTTGAAGATGCGCGAGAACAGCTCCTGCTGGAATTGCTGCGCCAGCGGGGTCCAGTCGCTGCGCGCCGTCTCCAGGCCGCGGTAGATCATGCCGCCGTCGCCGGTCAGGCCCGCATAGCGCTTCTTGCTGCCCAGCTCCGTGCCGCGGATGGTGGGCATGAAGAACTTGCGGTAGTAGGTGTCGAACTCGATCTCAAGGTAGCAATCGAGCTTGTACTTCCTGCGCAGGCGGTCCTTCCACCATTTGTTGATCTTGGCCACCAGGCCGTGCGCGATGGCCAGCGCCTCCTCCGTCCCGTGCGGGCGCTTGAGCCAGATGAAGATGGAATCGGTATCGCCGTAAATCGCTTCATAGCCCTCCTTCTCCACCAGCTCGCGCGTCAGCTTGAGCAGCTCGTGGCCGCGCAGGGTGACGGAGGAGATCAACTGCGGGTGGTAGAAGCGGCAGTCGGTCGAACCGAGCACGCCGACGAAGGAATTCATCAGCAGCTTGAGCGCGGTGGACAGCGCGTCGTTCTTGTCGCGCTTGGCCGCATCGCGCCCCTGCCACAGCTGGGTGGTGATGGCGGGCAGGCAGTGGCGCGTGCGCGAGAACTGCGCGCCGCGCATGCCGGGCACCGTTTCGCCGCCGGCTTCCGCCTCGGCTTCGCCCTCCACCAGGCCGACCGGGTCGACCAGGAAGGAGCGGATGATGGAGGGGTACAGGCTCTTGAAGTCCAGCACCACCACCGAGTCGTACAGGCCGGGGCGCGAATCCATCACGAAGCCGCCCGGCGAGGCCACCGCCGGCACCTCGCCCACGTTCGGCGCGACATAGCCTTCGCGGTGCATGCGCGGCAGGTACTGGTGGCTGAAGGCGGCGATCGAGCCGCCCATATGGTCCGGCACCAGCCCGGTCACGTGCGAGCGCTCCAGGATGAAGTCCATCACGCGCGTCTTCTCGAAGATGCGCGTCACCAGCTCGCAGTCCTTCAGGTTATAGGTGGCCAGCGCCGGCTTGTCCTCGCGGAAGCGGCGCTCGATCTCGGCCATCTTGTCGTAATCGCTGCCGATCTCCTTGCCTTCGCCCAGCAGGGCCTGCGACACGTTCTCCAGGCTGAAGGACGGGAAGCTCCAGGAGGCGGCGCGCAGGGCTTCAATGCCGTCAATCGCAATGCGGCCGGGGATGGAGGCGAACACATAGCCGTCGCGCGCCTGGTGCGTGCGCCAGTCGACGGGGCGCCCTTCGCGTCCCAGCAGCAGGGCTACCTTGTGCTTTTCGGCGTTCTTCTGCAGCGTGTGCAGGTCGAACTGCACCACGCTCCAGCCGATGATGGCGTCCGGGTCGTGCACGCGGAACCACTCGTTGAGCTTTTCGATCAGGCGGCGCGGCGTGGGGCAGTATTCCAGGTCGAAATCCACCTGCGGCGCGGCGGCCGGCGTTTCGCCCAGCATATACACCTGGCGCTGGCCGCACCCTTCCAGCGCGATCGAATACAGGTCGCCGAAGGCGCTGGTCTCGATATCGAGCGACACCAGGCGCAGGCGCGGACGGTACTCGGGCGCGGGGCGCAGTTTGCCGCCCTCCACCTCCACCCCGGCGGTGATGAAGCGCTCCATCAGGTAGCGCTCCGGCGGCTTGATGTCGGCCTCGTACAGGCGGATGCCGCGCTCGCCCAGCTTGCGTTCCAGCGCCAGCAGCTGCTTGTAATGGCTGGCGTAGATGCCCACCACCGGCTCGCGCCGGAAGGTCTTCAGCGCCACCTCGCGCAAGTCGATGCCGGGCATGCCCGCCACCAGGGTAGCGATGGTGTCGCGCAGCGCGGCGTCGGCGAACGCCACCGAGGCCTGCTGCGTCAGCAGGACCTTGCGCGGGCCGTCGTCCGTGGCCAGCCAAAACTCGATTTCGGTGCCGTCGCGGGCATCGCGCCAGGCGCGGGTAAGGATGAATCCGGGCATAAGGTGAAATTATACTGTACGGACGAACAGTAGATTTGCACTAGTGAAAATACTTTGTTAAAATTCAATGTTGCCCAAGCACAACCACCGGGCAACGCAACATGAAAAGGAAATAGCATGATCAAGCAAATCGCCGCCGCCATTGTGATGGCTGCTACCTCGTTCGCTGCCTCCGCAGTGGAAGCCACCCCTTACTACATCGGTGTTGACGCTGGCGTGACCAAAGTTGACCACTTCGACAACGAAAACAGCTTCGGCATCTTCGCTGGCTACAAGTTCACCCCGAACGTTGCAGTTGAAGCGAGCTTCCGCAAGCTGGGCGACTTCGGCATTTACGGCATCAACGCCGACGTGAAGCAGACCGCCATCTCCGTGCTGGCATCCGCGCCAGTAGCCGACAAGCTGTCCGTGTACGGCCGCATCGGTTACAACCGCCTGGAAGCAAACGCCCGCGGTTACAAGCACCACGATAACAAAGGCCTGTACGGCATCGGCGTATCCTACGACGTAGCCAAGAACGTTGCAGCGCGCGTTGAATGGCAGCGTCCATCCAGCGACTCGCAAAACCTGAGCGTAGGCGTTTCCTACGCCTTCTAAGCCTTAGCGCTAGACAGGAAAGCCGCCGGGCCCAGGCCCGGCGGCTTTTTTTATTTGGCCTGCAGCTGCGCCAGCGCCGCCTCCAGCACCTCGTCGCGGCCGGCGCGCATGCCTTCCACGGTCGGCTTGGCCGCGTACTGCGGCTGCACGCCGACGCCGACAAAGGCGCGGCCGTCGGCGTAGGTATCGAGCTTGGTGCAGATGCGCGCCTGGCCGCCGCCCGGCAGCTTGATGAACAGCGGTTGGCCGGTACTGCCGCCGGTCGGTTCGCCGACAATCGCGCCGCGCTGCATACCGTCGAAGGCGGCAGCGAAATCCTCCGCCGCCGAGAAGGTGGCTGCACTGGTCAAGACCAGCACCGGCCTGGCGTAATGGCGCTTCGGGTCCGGCTGCACCACGCCCGGCGCCTCGGAATACATCGGCATTTCCTTGCCCCAGGCGCGCCAGGACGGCTTGTAATCGCGCGTGGTCCAGCGGCTGGTCATGAAGGCCTTGTTGTCCAGCGTGGCAAGGATCTTGTAGCCCACACCGGAATCGCCGCCGCCATTGCGGCGCACATCGATCACCAGCGCGGAAGACTTGGCGATCTCGTCGAAGGCGGCCATCCAGGCATCCGCCGCGCTCTGGTCTTCAAAGCTGTTCAGGGCCACATAGGCCACATCCCCCGGCAGCATGCTGAATTCGAACGACGGCGGCGCCGCGCCGGCGGCTTTGCGCGCCGCGTAGCTCACGCGCGGCACCTGCTGCTCGAACTGCCTGCCTGCCGCGTCGCGGAAAACCACGCGCGCCGCAGTGCCCTCGGCGCCGAGCAGCAGCTGGTAGCCGAACGTGCGCAGCGCTTCATCCTGCGGGGTGGAGGCGCTGACATAAGGCGCCACCTCGCGCGCGGCATATGCCTTCACCTCCGCACCGTCGACCGACACCACCTCAAGGCCTGGCATGATGCCTTTGGCGCGCAGGTCCGGATCGTACACTTCGGTCACGATGACGCGGCCCTCGATCGGCAGCGTATTCAGCATCGGCACGCCGAACATGCGGGCGTGCAGCGCCTGCGGCGGGTAGACGTTGGTGTGGCCGTCCTTCAGCTTCGCGGCCAGTTCGATCAGCACGCGGTAGTAGTCCTCGGTGCTGCGCGTGGCGCGCACGCGCGGCAGCGTCTCCAGGTACAGCTTGTCCCAATCCAGCTTTTCCAGGGCGGCAGTGTCGAAAAAGTTATATTTCACTTCCGACCACAGTTTGGACAGGCCGGCGACTTTTTCGTCTTCGCTGATGTTGTCCTTGTAGGCCCCCGCCAGCGCGGCGGTTTCCCATTGCATTGCAGGCTGCTGCTGCGCCACTGCGCCGGTGGCCGCCAGGGCCAGTACCAGCGCTGCTACATGGCTTGTTGCCATCTTGTCTCCTGGTTTAGCTGATTGCCCGCCATTCTAGTGCCATCCTGGCAAGCACGCTACCTTGTTACAAGCCTGATACTTTCCGCGGCGGGGCTGGCTGCTAGAATGCTTCCTCGAAAAAAACCACTTCACCTTTCGAGACTATGCGCCGAATTGCCCTCCCCATGCTGGCAGCCCTGCTGGCAGCACCCGCATTTGCCCAAACCCCAATCACCCTCGACCAGGCCATGTCGCATCCGGACTGGATCGGCACGCCCGTGGAAACCGCGTGGTGGAGCTGGGACGGCAAGCAGATCTTCTATAAACAAAAGCGCACCGGTTCCTCGCTGCGCGACACCTTCCAGGCTGGCGACAAACCGCGCCTGGTGGCGGACTCCGAACTGGCCAACCAGGACAGCCCCAACCTGGTCTTCAACCGCGAACGCACGCGCGCCATCGTGCTGCGCAACGGCGACCTGTTCGAGCGCGACCTGAAATCGGGCGCCCTGGTGCAGATCACGCGCGGCACCGCCAACGCCTCCGCCCCGCAGTACTCGGCCGACGGCCGCAGCGTGCAGTTCAAGGTCGGCAACGACTGGTTCAGCTGGAGCCGCGCCGAGCGCCTGGTGTCGCCGGTCGCCCTGCCGCGCGCCGCCAAGGACCCGGCCGCCGCGCCCGATGAAGACTACCTGCGCGAGATGCAGCTGCGCCTGATCACCACCCTCAAGCGCCAGAAGGACGAGCGCGACGAAACGCGCGCCCGCGCCAAGGAAGAACGCCAGGCCGACGCCACCCGCGCCCCGGCTCCGATCTACTTCGGCGACAAGGTCTCGATCGATGCCTCCTCGCTGTCGCCGGACGGCCGCTGGCTGGTGGTCGCCACCTCGCCCAAAGGCGGCGAGAATGGCCGCGTCGGCAAGATGCCGCGCTACGTGACCGAATCGGGCTACGAAGAATTCGACGACCAGCGCACCCGCGTCGGCCGCAACCTGCCGCTGGCGCAGTCGCTCAAACTGGTCGACCTGCGCACCGGCGCCATCAAGGACCTGCCGTTCGACAGCCTGCCCGGCATCGCCACCGACCCGCTGGCCAGCCTGCGTGAAGCGGCCAAGCAGCCAGCCCTGAAAGGCAACCGCGCCACCCGCCTGGCCACCGATGAAGGCGACGGCATCGCCTGGAGCGGCGATGGCGCCAAGGGCGCCGTCATGCTGCGCACCGTGGACAACAAAGACCGCTGGATCGCCGCCATCGACCTGGCAGCGGCCAAGCTGCAGTCCGTGCACCGCCTGACCGACAAGGCCTGGATCAACTACGCCTACAACGACTTCGGCTACCTGCCGGACAACAGCACGCTGTGGTTCATGTCCGAAGAAAGCGGTTACTCCCACCTGTACACGCTGGACGCCAGCGGCAAGCAGCGCGCCCTGACCAGCGGCAAATGGGAAGCCTCCAGCGTGAAATGGAACGGCGACGGCACCCTGGCATACATGCTGTGCAACCGCCGCACCCCGGGCGAATATGAAGTGTGCGCAGCATCCACCAAGGACGCCAGCGTGCGCGAAGTGACCCAGCTGAACGGCGGCGTCGAGCAGTTCGCCCTGTCGCCGGACCAGCGCAAGCTGCTGGTGCACTACTCCTCCGCCTATGTGCCGACCCAGCTGGCCACCGTACCCGCCGCCGGCGGCGCAGCGACCAAGCTGACCGACACCCGCAGCGCCGAATTCAAGGCGCGCGAGTGGATCCAGCCGCAGATGGTGGCCGTACCAAGCACCCACAACGCCGGCCAGCCGATCTGGTCCAAGCTGTACCGTCCTGCCAAGCTGGAACCGGGCAAGAAGTACCCGATCGTGCTGTTCGTGCACGGCGCGGGCTACCTGCAGAACACGCACAACCGCTACCCGCAGTACTTCCGCGAGCAGATGTTCCATAACCTGCTGGTGGAAAAAGGCTACATCGTGCTGGACATGGACTACCGCGCATCGAAAGGCTATGGCCGCGACTGGCGCACCGCCATCTACCGCCAGATGGGCCACCCGGAGCTGGAAGACTATGTGGACGGCGCCAAATGGATGGCCGCCAACCACCAGGGCGACATCAGCAAAGTGGGCATCTACGGCGGCAGCTACGGCGGCTTCATGACCTTCATGGCGCTGCTGCGCGAACCGGACCTGTTCAAGGCCGGCGCCGCACTGCGCCCGGTGACCGACTGGACCACCTACAACCACGGCTACACCGCCAACATCCTGAACACCCCGGACATCGACCCCGAGGCTTACCGCAAGTCTTCGCCGATCGAATATGCGGACAAGCTGAAAGGCCACCTGCTGATCGCCCACGGCATGGTGGACGACAACGTGTTCTTCCAGGATTCGGTGCGCATGGCGCAGCGCTTCATCGAGCTGAAAAAGGATAACTGGGAACTGGCGGCCTATCCGCTGGAACGCCACGCCTACACCCAGCCGGAAAGCTGGTACGACCAGTACCGCCGGATTTACCAGCTGTTCGAGCGTACGCTCAAATAAGCAAAAAGCCGGGCATGCCCGGCTTTTTTATGGTCGCGCCACGCTGCTTGGCAGCACCTGGAAGTCGTCCGTCTGGTACAGCGACTGCCAGGCCGCCAGCAACGCAGGCGGCGGCGTCACCAGTTTGCGCGCAGTCAGGTCCAGCCACCCGCCCGAACTATTGATGCGCGCCGCCAGCTTGCCATCGCTGCGATAGATATCCGAACGCAGCTGCCAGCGGCTGCCATCCTGCGACAAGCCCGCCACCGCCAGCGTCACCGTGATCTGGTCCAGCAGCAGCACTTCCTTGAAGTAGGCGATTTCGTCCTTCATCACCACCGGACCGATGTTCAGGCGCTTGAATTCCGCCATCGGGAATCCATTCTCGGACAAGAACAGCATGCGGATATCGCCCGCCTTGTTCAGGTATGCCGTGTTGGCCATATGGCTGTTGAAATCCATATCGCCCCAGCCGGCCATCATCTTGCGCTCAAACATCGTCACTCCCCATTATTCAGCCGCGAGGAAGTCCAGCAAAGTCAGCGCCACGATCTTGGTGGCCTTGCGCAAATCTTCCAGCAGCAGTTTTTCATCCGCCTTCTTGGCATTCGATTCGGGCACGCTGTGCGGCCCGGCCCCATATAGTACAGCGGGAATGCCATGCTCGCCATACAGGCGCGCATCCGCATACAGCGGCGTGCCGACGGCGGGAATATCCTCGCCCAGCACGGCCTTGGCATTCTTTTGCAAGTTGGCCACCAGCTGCTGGCCGGCCGGCAGCGGGCGCAAGGCGTGCGACAACAGCAGGCGCTTGATTTCAAGACGGATGCCCGGCACGCCCTGCACCGCATCTTCGACCAGCTTGCGCACCTGCGCCTCCACCGCCACCGGGTCTTCCTCCGGGATCATGCGGCGGTCCATCTTCATCACCACCTTGCCCGGAACCACATTGGTATTGGTGCCGCCGTCGATGCGGCCCACCAGCATGGTCGGCGAATCGATGCCGGGGACGTTGGACTTGATCTTCTTCAGCTCCGGCAGCTGGCCGTAGATCGCATTCAGGATCCTGGTTGCCGCCTGCAGCGCGTCATGCCCGGTTTCCGGCATGGCGCCGTGGCCCGACTTGCCGTGCACGGTGATCTCCAGCTGCAGGCAGGCGTTATGCGCCGTCACGATGTTGTAGCTGAAGCCCGCCGCGATCACATAATCCGGCTTGGTCAGTTTCTCGCGCAGCAGGAAGCCGGGGCCGAGCAGGCCGCCGAACTCCTCATCGTAGGTGAAGTGCAGCTCCACCCCGCCCTTCAGCTTGACGCCCAGCGCCTCCAGCGCGCGCACCGCGAAGATATAGGTGGCGAAGTCGCACTTCGACACGGCAGCCGCGCGGCCGTAGATATAGCCGTTGTCGATCACCCCGCCGTAGGGCGGATACGTCCAGCCCTCGCCCGGCGGCACCACATCGCCGTGCGCATTGAGGGCGATGGTCGGACCGCCCGCCGCATAAGGACGGCGGATGATCAGGTTGGTGATCGACTGCATGCCATAGTCGCGCACCTCCTGCTCCGGCACGGCGTGCTTCTCGGCGTTCCAGCCGTAAGCGTTCACCAGCTGCGCTACGGTATCTGCATGCGGCGCATTGTTGCCGGGCGGCGTATCGGTCGGCACCCGCAGCACTTGCTGCAACAGGGCCACCTCCTCGTCGAAATGCTCGTCAATCCATTGGGTGATTTTTTGATTCATTATTTTGCTCCCGCGGCAAACCAGGCGCCCAGCTCGGCGCGTTCCGCATCAGTCATATTGGTCAGGTTCCCGATCGGCATATCCCTCTGTTCCACCGCACGCTTGTGGATCTGCGCCGCGCGCTGGCGCACCTGGTCGTCCGTATCAAACAGCACGCCCGCAGGCGCGGTGGCAAAGCCGGGCTGGGTCGGCGCCGCCGCATGGCAGGACAGGCAACGCGCATCGATAATCGCCTTGACCTTCGCGAACTGCGCAGCCGGATCCGCCGCAGCCTTGGCCGGCGCCGGCTTGGGCGGCGCAATCGCCACCGCCACCGCCGCCAGCAGCGCCACGCCGATAGCCGGGTAGCGCCACTCGATGCGGCCCTTGTGGCGCAGGTTGAAGAAGTGGCGGATGAACACCCCCGCCGCCATGATCAGGCCCAGCACCAGCCATGCATGCTTATGCTGGTAGGTCATCGCATAGTGGTTGCTGATCATGATGAACAGCACCGGCAGCGTGAAGTAATTGTTATGCACGCTGCGCTGCTTGGCCTTGATGCCATGGATCGGATCCGGCAGGCTGCCCGCCTGCATCGCCTGAACCATCTTGCGCTGGCCGGGAATGATCAGCATCGCCACATTCGCCACCATGATGGTGCCGATCATCGCGCCCACGTGGATAAAGGCGGCGCGCCCGCTCAGCACCTGCGTCAACCCATAGGCCGCCCCCACCAGCAGCAGGAACACCACCAGGCCAAGCCACTTCTCGTTCTTGCCGAGCGGCGAGCGGCACAGCGCGTCGTACACCACCCAGCCCGCCACCAGCGAACCGATGCCGATGCCGACCGCCTGCAGGCTGCTCAGGTCAGCCACCTGCTTATCGATCATCATCGCCTGCGCGTTGAAGTAGTAAGCGATGGTCAGCAGCGCAATGCCGGACAGCCAGGTGGTGTAAGCCTCCCACTTGAACCAATGCAGCTCCTTCGGCAGTTCGGCCGGCGCCACCAGGTATTTTTGCGGGTTGTAGAAACCGCCGCCATGCACCGCCCACAACTCGCCCGAGACGCCCTTCTTCGCCAGGTCCGAGCCCGGCGCCGGAGGACGGATCGAGTTATCCAGCCACACGAAGTAGAACGACGCACCGATCCAGGCAATGCCCGTAATGATGTGCAGCCAGCGCACCAACAGGTTGGCCCATTCCAGGCCGTACGGCAGCAGGTATTCCATGCAATTCCTTGAGTTAGAAAGGTGGCAATCTAGCCAAGATACGCGCTTTCAGGTTTCAGTATCATGAAATATGTCGTATATTCAAGATATTCGATTTCATATACGTAAGCAAGATGTCCGCCCTGCCGCAACACCTCGATATCCACCTGATCCGCATCCTCTACCTGCTGCTGGTGGAGAAGAACGTATCGCGTGTTGCGCTCAAGCTGAACCAGCCGCAGCCCTCCATTTCCGCCTCGCTGCGCAAGCTGCGCGAACTGACCGGCGACCCCTTGCTGGTAAGGGGCGCGCGCGGCATGGTGCCTACCCAGCACGGCGAAAGCCTGCTCAAGCCGGCCAAACGTATCCTGGACGAAGCCGAATCGCTGTTCGTGAAAAAGACGCCCTTCGTACCGCAGGAAGAAGCGCGCACCTTCAACATCGCCGCGCCGGACTACCTGGACAGCCAATTCCTGCCGAATGTGGTGGCGATGCTACGCCGCGGCTCGCCCAAGAGCCGCGTCGTGATCCACTCCATCGGCCCTGGCACCGACTATTTGCGCCTGCTGTCCGACGGCGATATGGACCTGGTGATCGCCAACTGGGACGAACCGCCGCAGCACCTGCACATCTCCAAGCTGTTCGAGGACCCGATCATCTGCGCCATGCACGCCGCCAGCCCGTACGCCAAGCGCACAGCCAGCGACGCCATGACGCTGGAAGACTACCTCACCCTGCCCCACGTCGCGCCCTCGCAGATGGTGCCCGGCTACGGCGGCGTGATCGACGCCTTCCTCGAACGCCAGGGATTGCGCCGCAACGTCGCGGTGGAATCAGCCTATTTCAGCCTGATTCCCTACATGCTGACGCAGACCGACCTGGTGCTGACCACCGGCCGCCAGTTCCTGCGTTTTTACGAGAACTCCCTGCCGCTCAAGTTTTTCAACGTACCGGTCAAGTTTCCACCGATGCGTTTCTATCAGCTCTGGCACGAACGCGTGCACCAGGCGCCCGAACACAAATGGCTGCGCGACCAAGTCACCGCCGCCGCCCGCGCCCTCTAAAATGTCCGTCCTGGGGTCAGGAAGAAAAGTGGACATTTTTATGAAGAAATTTACCCATTTGTTTCAGGCCCCCCCGTGGGCAGAAAAAGATATTCGGGCCAGGACACCGCT